>NZ_JAQPZO010000001.1:528240-704320 GCF_037619445.1 Exiguobacterium sp. USCH10
AAGATGCCGATGCTCGGGCTCGGTGTGTATAAGGTCGAAGACGGCGCAGTGACGGTCGATACGGTCAAAGCTGCGCTTGAAGCGGAATATCGTTTGATTGATACGGCCGCGATTTATCAAAACGAAGAAAGTGTCGGGCAAGCGCTTCGTGAAGCAGGCATTCCTCGGGAGGATGTGTTTGTGACGACGAAGCTTTGGAATGAGTTCCACGGGTTCGATGAGGCGCTCCAAGCGTTTCAGGATAGTCTCGACCGACTCGGTCTTGAGTATGTCGATTTGTTCCTCATCCACTGGCCGATGCCACGTTTCGGGAAGTTCGTCGAAACGTATAAGGCACTCGAACAGTTATACGAAGAAGAACGTGTCCGTGCAATTGGCGTCTCGAACTTTGAAGTCGAGCACTTAGAACAAATCATTCAGTCGTGCTCAATCGTCCCGGCCGTGAACCAGGTCGAGATCCATCCGTATTTGTCTCAAAAGGAATTGATTGCTTTCTGCAAACGATATGACATTCAAATTCAGGCGTGGAGTCCACTCATGAAAGGACGCGAAGCGCTCGAAGACGACACGATTGTCGAGATTGCGAACCGTCACGGCAAGTCACCGGCTCAAGTCATCTTGCGCTGGCACTTACAAAACGGGGTCGCCGTCATCCCGAAATCGGTGACACCGAGTCGAATTAAAGAGAATATACAGGTATTCGACTTCACGTTGACGAAAGAAGAGATGGCGGCGATCGATGCGCTCAACCGTGATGAGCGGACCGGCTCCGACCCGAAAGAGATGCATAAAATCCATTATTGAGGAGTGAATGACATGTTCAAAAAACTGGCTTCTGATTTGACTGGCTTTAGCGACATCGGTGAGGTGATCGATCCGTCCGACTTCGATAAGGCGGATGCGGATGATTACGTCCTTCACGAAGACAATGAAAAGATTTATTTCTTGATCAAGTCGAAATCAGATGAGTATTGTTTCACCAACTTGTCGATGATCCACCTCGATGGAACGAGCGCCATCAGTTCGAAGCGCGTCCTCTATCGTTATCCGTATTCACATTATCCGATCAAGCACGTCATGTTTGAGACGGCGGGTACGGTCGACCTCGATGTCGAAGTCAAATTCTCAATCGGCGACAAAGCGTACTCGATCGACATCAACAAAAAGCAAATCGAGCATGTGAAAGATTTGTATAAGGCACTTCTCGCGATCGAAGAGATTCAACGGGAAGGTCGTCGCATGATGGAGTATGCGAACACGTCGCTCACACACTCGGTGTCGATTTTGAGCGGGCTCCGCGAAGGCGACATGAACGTACCGAACACGTTCAAGGAATTGAACGAGCAATCGTTCGATTGGCTACAACGTCACTATCATGAATGGAACCGAAAAGACTTCGGAGCGGTATACGAGAAGTACATCAATAACTAAAAAACAACTCCTCCGTGGGGCATTCGCCCTCGGAGGAGTTGTTTTATTTCTCATCATCAATCAACTGTTCGGCCAATCGTTGATACAAGTGGCTCATGTGTACGGCAGACGCAATGGCGAGCGACCGTTGGATACCATTCTCTTTTTCGACCGATGTGCTCAAAAGCGTGTCTGCCTGCGTTTCAAACGCTTCTAAATTCTTCACTTTCTGCGCTTGATACGCTTCATAAAAATCCTCGAGTGAGAACGTCTCGTCCGACTCGTTCAACGGTCGGAGCGTCTCTTTGATGTCATTGATCGACAGGAGACCTTTCATCTCATAAATCAAACTGAGTAACATCAGATGTTCGTTCGTATACTTTTTATTTTTGACAGGATGGAACAACTTGCCCTTGGCGTAGTTGTTGATCATCGTCTTCGTCAAAATCGTCTCATCCTCGACCCGCTTCATCTTCCCATAATGCTGCTCGAACAATTGGATGACCTGGTCCATGTATAAATCGACAGTCGGCAATACGTCCCTCGGGAGCGTCCCTTCCGTTTCGGTAATATTTTTCGCTTTCATCCGTCTCACCTCACCTTCAAGTATAAAGAAAACTCTCATTTGTCGAAAGGTACACCTTGCTGTTTGTTCCTCTTCAGTATATCATGTAGTTATCGATACTACATGATGTGATAAGGAGTGTTTTACATGAATTCGATTTTCCGTGAACCAATCAACGCGCTAACGCATCTCGCTGGTGCGGTACTCGCTTTCATTGCGCTGATTGCGATGGTCGTCAAAGCTTCATTACTTGGCTCGCCGCTTGCGATTATGGCTGCGATTTTATTCGGGATCAGCCTCGTCTTTCTTTACTTATCGTCAGGTCTTTACCATAGCATCATCGCCTCACCGAACGTCATCGCCTTCTTCCGGAGAATCGACCATGCGATGATTTACGCATTGATTGCGGGTACATATGCGCCGCTCACGCTACTCGCGCTCGAGGGACCGACACGCTGGGTCCTCTTCGGTACCGTACACGCACTCGCCTTGTTCGGCATCGTCTTCAAACTCGTCTGGTTCCATGCCCCACGTTTCTTATCGACCGCGCTCTACATCGGGATGGGCTGGCTGTCCGTCTTCTTTATCGGACCGCTCCATGACGTGATTGGTAACGCCGGCATCTTCTGGCTCGTCCTCGGGGGCGTCATGTATACGATTGGTGGGCTCATCTACGGGTTCAAGCCAAAATTCGTCAATTGGCGGGGATGGGGATTCCATGAAGTGTTCCATTTGTTCATTTTGTTCGGAAGCTTTGCCCACTTCGTCTGCGTCTTCTGGTACGTCTTTTAAGTCCTCCTCGTGGAGGGCTTTTTTTGTGAGCCGTTTCCTGTACTTTGAATTCAAGATTTCCTACACTAAGGACAGGAGGGATTCATGATGAAAATTGAAGTATGGTCAGATTATGTCTGCCCGTTTTGTTATATCGGGAAGCGTCGTCTAGAAGAGGCGCTCGAACAGTTCCCACAGGCAGACCAAGTAGAAGTCGAATTCAAGAGTTTCGAGCTCGACCCGAACGCGCCGACGAACGATTCACGTACCATTTATGAGGCACTCGCGACGAAATATCGTATGCCGATTGAGCAAGCAAAAGGCACGACGGCACAAGTCGCGGCTCAAGCCCGCGAAGTCGGACTCGATTACGACTTTGAGAACATGGTCGTCACCGGTACGCTCGACTCGCATCGTTTGACGCATTATGCGAAGACGGTCGGGAAAGAAAAAGAATTGTCGGAAGCGTTGCTTCAGGCTTACTTTGTCGATGCCAAACACATCGGGAACCACGATGTCCTGCTTGAAATCGCGACAAGCGTGGGGCTCGACCATGACGCTGTCCGTGACGTCTTGACGACTGACGTGTATACCGAAGATGTTCGTGCCGAAGAGAAACGCGCAAGCGATCTTGGAATCACAGGTGTGCCGTTCTTCGTATTCGACAACAAATACGGGGTATCTGGTGCTCAACCGACTGAAGCGTTCACGCAAGTGCTCGAAAAAGTCTGGTCTGAGAATAACCCGACAATACAAGTCCTTTCAAACGGTGCGACGTGCACCGACGATAACTGTGATATTTGATTGATGAAGAAGCCGAGGTTCGGCTTCTTTTTTGTGGTATTCTTCACCCTACTACTTGATAATAGTGATTAGCATATAAGAATCGAGGACTACATCTATGTGGAAAAATCGGAACGTCTGGATCATCTTGACGGGCGAATTCGTCGCCGGTCTTGGTCTGTGGCTCGGCATCATCGGAAACCTAGAATTCATGCAAGACCGCGTCCCATCTGACTTTGTGAAGGCGGTCATTCTCGCAATTGGCTTACTCGCCGGAGTCGCCATCGGTCCGCTCGCGGGGCGCTTGACCGACCAAGGCTCTAAGAAAAATATCATGCTCATCTCGAGCATCGTCCGAGCGCTCAGTGTGCTCTTCATGTTCGTTGCCATCGAGACGAATTCGGTCGTGTGGATGGTCGTCTTTTTGATCATTTTACAAGGGTCAGCGGCTTTTTACTTCCCTGCCCTACAGGCAGCAATTCCGCTCATTGTGAAAGAGCGGGAACTTCTCGCCTTGAACGGTGTCCATATGAACGTTTCGACGTTATCACGCGTCATCGGGACGGCGATTGCCGGTGTCTTATTGACGCTCATCTCGCTACGTAACGTCTATGCGCTCTCGCTCGTCGCCTATCTGTTGCTTGCGGTCGCGACGCTCTTCTTAAAGCTAGATGAATCGAAGACACCGTCCGCGAAAAAGATCGATGCGAAGGCGTCGAGCGGCTTCAAAGATGTCTTCCCAATCATCAAATCAATCCCGGTCATCTTCATGACACTCGTCATGACGCTCATCCCGCTCCTCTTTATCGGAGGGTTCAACTTGCTCGTCATCAACATCAGTGAGTTGCAGGATTCGACAGCGATCAAAGGATGGATTTATACGGCCGAAGGACTCGCCTTCATGACAGGTGCCTTCATGATCAAACGGATTGGCGAAAAATTCTCAGCGTTCTCGATTCTATTCTCGTTCTCGTTTTTGATCGGTGTCGCACAACTGATGCTGTATTTCGCAGACATCCCGTTCATGTCGATCGCGGCGTTCGTCGTATTCGGTTTCTCGGTCGGTTGCTTCTTCCCGACGGCGGTCACGATTTTCCAGACACGGATGCCGAAAGAATATCACGGGCGCTTCTTCTCGTTCCGAAACATGCTCGACCGGATTATCTTCCAAGTCGTCCTTCTCGTGACAGGGTTCTTCCTCGACTTGATCGGACTTCAGCTCATGGTCGTTTTGTTTGGAGTCAGTTCGATTGCGATGACAGCCGCGTTCCTCGTCTATACGCGTAAACACAAACTGCATATCGAAGAAGACTCTGCTGAGAAGATATCCTCTTAACAAAAAAACAAGCGATGACCGATGTCATCGCTTGTTTGCGTCTTCGAGTTCTCGCCACCATGTCGTCGTATCATTCCGACCGTCGAGTGTGATCCGCTCCCCAATCTTCGGAGTGAGGACAACTTCTTTCGGTAAGAGGGACGCCATCTGTTCCGCCGGGTCAAACCAATCGTGGAACGACAGCGTGAACGCACCCCAATGGATTGGCATCATCTGGTCGGCGCATAAATCGTGAAATGCTTGCGCTGTCTCTTCCGGCTGCATATGGACGTCTGGCCAGCGCACGTCATATTGTCCGCATTCGAGTGCGGCGAAATCGAACGGTCCGTACTGTTCACCAATCATCTTGAAGTGCGGCGCGTAGCCGCTGTCCCCGCTGAAGAAGAGCCGGTCTGTCTCGCCGAGGACGACCCATGACGCCCATAACGTGCTGTTGCGGTCCGTCAACGAGCGACCGGAGAAATGACGTGCCGGCGTACAGATGAACGTCCAATTCCCGAACGTGTACGACTCGTTCCAATCTCGCTCCACGATTCGCTCTGCACCGACACCCCATCGTTTCAAATGACTCCCTACCCCGAGCGGCGCGATGAACATGGCGACCTTGTCTTTAATCGCAAGGATCGTCCCATAGTCGAGATGGTCGTAATGGTCATGCGTCAACAAGACGACATCAATTTCAGGCAAGTCCTCGAGGTCGAACGGCAAGTCTTCACTGAAACGCTCATTTTTGGCAAACGGAAGCGGCGATGGGCTGCGTCCGAACATCGGGTCGACGAGCATCGTCTTCCCGTCCATTTGAACCATGAGCGCCGAATGACCGAGCCAGTAAATTCTCGTGAAGCTCGAACCCGTCTTCTCCTCAAAATCGATCGGCACGATTGGTAGCCGTTCGCTCGGCTTACGAAGCGACGTCACGTCACGATAGTCACGAGCCATCGACACCATATCCTCTGCGGAAAAGTTCATCGGTGTCTCGTATTGATTACGGAATTTTCCGTTGACCTGGTTCGGGGATTGAATTGATTTCGGTTTTCGTCCAAGTGGTTTGTACTGTGTCAGAATCGTCCCGGTGACGGCCGCCATTCCGACTAATGAGAGCAACATCGTCTTTTTCATCTAGATCCTCTTTTCTACAAGTTCGTTGAATTGATTATAACGTGCACGTCTCTATCTGATATCGGTTAGTATGCAGATTCACTCATCTTTCAAAAAATGGCGTGCTCTTGACTTAAGTCAATGTGCACCTGCTCCCATCCTTTTATGATGGAGACAAGATCATTCGAAAGGAGTTTTTTCTCATGAACCATTCATCTGTCCGTTCACAACGGCGTGCCGCGCTTTGGTCTGGAATCGCACTCGTCCTCATGGCACTCGTCGCCTTTTTCGCGCAAGGCTACGTCTACCAATCACTCGTCATCGAAAATGAGGCGATGACAACGTATGAAAACTTAGTCAGTCATCCGACGCTGTTCCGTTTTGGTATCATCGGCTGGGGGATCATTGTCTTGCTAGACCTGATTGTCACCTACGGACTATATCGTTTCTTCAAACCGTTTCATACTACATTCGCCTTACTTGTCGGGACACTTCGCTTCCTCTATACGCTCATTCTCGCCTTCGCCGTTTTACGTCTCGTTGAAGCCGAACGTCTCCTCGATACTTCCACTTCAGCTAGACAAGTGTATGAAACGGTCACGTCATTTGAAACCATTTGGTCGCTTGGCTTGATCGTGTTCGGTCTTCACCTCATCGCAGTCGGATGGATTGCGATGCGGACCCAATTCATTCCAAGAACGATTGGCATCTTACTCGTCGTCGCCGGCTTCAGTTATACGATTGTTCATGCCCTTTACCAATTCCCCACGCTTGAAAGCATGACGACTCGACTCGAGCTCACCCTCATGCTTCCGATGTTCGTCGGCGAGTTGGCCTTTGCCGTATGGTTGCTCGTAAAAGGAAGAACACTTCCTATACATGATGTCACTCGACAATCCGCAGGTGACGCGTCGCCCGCTTCTTGATCCGGCTGAGTGACTCCGGTGTGATGCCGAGATAGCTCGCCAGTTGATATTGTGGGACCCGGTGAACCAAGTCGGGTCTCTTCTCCATCATGGTCTGATACCGTTCCTCCGGTGTGGATGACATGAACGAGGCGAAAGTATCCCGCATCGTTCCCATATCTTCTTGCATCATGTCACGCGTCATCGCCTCAAGGACAGGATTCTCCTCGTATTGTTTCTGCTCTGTCGCAAGGTCTCCGACGACGAGGCAACATTCCTCTATACACGCTAACGAATACGGTGATCGTCCATCTGCATGATGTTTCGTCAATATGGTAATACTCTGTTCTTCCGTGATGAAATCGACAGTGTGCTCGTTCCCGTCTTCGTCGACTTTATATTGACGAATGCAGCCACTCAGTACGAAATAGCATTTAGTCGGGACGTCTCCTTGATGCAAGAGAATCTTCCCTTTCGGAAACGTGGCAATTGGTACATCCGCTACCAACCGCTCACACTCGTCGTCACTCAAATCTGTAAACCGTTTCATGTATCGAATCAAGACGTCTTTCATCCCGTCCACCCCTTTTCAAGGAAATCGATTTAGTCCCTCAAGTATAGCAGGTTTCATCAATCAAAAAGACCTGCCCCCACTGCTTTGGTGGGACAGGTCTTCAGTTAAGATTTTTGTAAGATTTTAATGTCGTTGATGATGTCTTCTGTCGGGACGTCTTGGAAACCAGGATACGCTTTGATAATTTTCCCTTCCTGGTCGACCAAATAGAAGTACGTCGCGTGGTCGACTTGTGTACCTTCTTCCGGCTTCCGGACGAGCGCTTTGAAGTTTTCTTGGGCGAACGTCTCAATCTCGTCTTGCGAGTAGCCCGACAAGAACTGCCAGTCCGCTTTCGCAAGGTCATAGCCACTCATGAATTCTTTCATCTTCTCCGGAGTGTCCACGGTCGGGTCAACACTGAACGAGACGAATTGCACATCTTCGACGCCCTCTTCTTCGAGCGCTCCATTCAGCTTCGTCATGTTGTACGTCATTGGCGGACAGACCGTCTCACAGCTCGTGAAGACGAAGTCTGCCATCCACACTTTCCCTTTTAAATCGTCGAGACTGACCATCTCTTCTTCTTGGTTCATGTATTCGAACGATTCGACTTCCCAGTTGAGCGGGTCCTCAATTTCTTGTCCGCATCCTGCTAGGACGATGAGCATCGTCATCAAACTACCGATCCACCATTTCTTCACACGTTCCAACTCCTTATCGCTTTTTGACATTCCACATGACGATGGTGATGAGCGTGAAAGCCGTCAATGCGAGGAACGGAATCGTGATGAATCCGAACCAGTTGATGTATTGACCGCTGCACGGAACACCTTGTGCACAAGGCTGAATTTCAGCAAATCCTGGCACTTTTTGTACCAAGTAATGGTAAAGTGAAACAATACCGCCTATGATAGTAAGCGGTAACACATATTTTCGTACCGCTCGATCGTCCGTGAAGACGGCAATTCCTAGGATAATCGTCAGCGGATACATAAAGATGCGTTGAATCCAGCAAAGCTCACATGGCACGAACTCCCGAATCTCACTGAAATAGAGACTCCCGAGTGTCGCCGTCAACGCGACGAGCCAAGCGAGATACAATCCATATTTTTCGAAAAATGACTTCATCTTATAGATCCTGCTCGATCAACTGTTGGATTTGTTCGTAGTCGAACGGGTCCTCGAGCATCACACCGTTAATCATGATTGAAGGTGTGAATTGAACACCGTTCTCTTTCACAAGCCCGTCGTCCGTGCTGACTTTTTCGAGCACGGTCGAGTTTTCACCGAGGTCTTGTTCAAGTTGTGCCAAGTCGACCGATGTCGTCTCACCTGCGATTTCTTTCAACTTCTCGACTGTCACCCATGCGTTGTCGTGTTGTTGTGAAGCCGGTTGCGCGTCATAGAGCGCTTTATGGAACTTCCAGAACGATTCAGGGTCTTGCTCGTACACCGACTCGGAAGCGAGGGATGCCAAAATCGATTCTTGTCCGTGGAACAAGACGTTAATATAGCTGAAGCTGACATCTTCCTTGTCGAGATAATCCGCTTTCAGTTGCGGATAGATCGTTTCGCCCCACTGTTTACACGATGGACATTTATAATCTCCGAACTCGACAACCGAGACTTTCGCGTCCGAGTCTCCGAGTGTCGGTTGTCCCTCGATTGACACGTGATCGCCTCGGTCGGCCGTTTTCGGCTCATCTTGATTGAGCAAGACGAACACCAATGCAATCAATGCGACCGCGACGACGGTCATGATGACCAACCATTGATTCTTTTTCATTCTCTTCACCTCTATTTATTTTTCGACTCGTCTTTCATTATAGCGGAAGCTCTTTCACCTATCATGTGTTCGACTCGTTTTTCATAATTGTCTTTATTTCAAGCTTTAGGAGGTTTTTCTCGCATGATCAAGTCTTTTACGATGCGCCTCGGTCTCATTTTGGCGCTCAGCATCGCCACGCTCGTCTTTTTACTGACGATTGCACTCACCTCCCTGATCAGTCATCGGGCATCTGATTCGCTCGAACAAGAAATCGGGGAACGTCTCTCGACGACATCACATCAATTGGCGGACAAACTCGACTTTTATATGTGGTCACGCTATCAAGAAGTCCAACTCTTACAAGGGCTCGACCTAGAAGACCCGGACGCGACACGACGACTGCTCAATCAAGTTCAGTCGAACATTCCGGCATTCTCTTGGATGGGTGTCACGGATGCGGAAGGGACTGTCGTTGCTTCCACGAACGGCATACTCGAAGAAGCATCCATCGCCGAGCGTCCGGTGTATCTCGAAGCGAAAGAAGCACCTTTCATCGGTGACGTCCACGAGGCGGTCCTTTTAGCTGAACTGTTACCGAATCCGACGGGAGAACCGCTCCAATTCGTCGACATCAGTGTCCCCCTATTTCAAGACGGGACATTTCAAGGGGTGCTTGCCACTCACTTGAGTTGGGCATGGGGAAAAGAAGTACTCGGACATTTTAATCGGACACTCCATGAGCAAGTCGATGATACGGATTTGTTCGTCGTCAGTGAGCGAGACAACGTGGTGCTCCTCGGCCCAAACGATCTAGTCGGAAAACCACTCCCTGTGTCGTTTACGGAAGGAGCTTCCGTGAAAGAATGGGAGGATGGACAGGACTATCTGACGGGGATGTCGATTGGGGAAGGGTATGATGAATATCCTGGACTCGGTTGGCGTGTCGTCGTCCGTCAACCGGCAGCCGTCGCGTTCGCACCGGTCGAGGCGTTAGAAACGAGAATTCTATGGATTGGTCTCTTCGCATCGCTTGTGACGGCCGTCCTCGGTTGGTTACTCGCTTCCGTCGTGACGAGACCGTTGAAACGATTTACTGAGACGGCTTCGCTTATGAAGCAAGGAAAAGTAGATAAATTTCCACATCAGTCCGGAATTAAAGAGATTGAGTCCCTCGCATTCGCATTGGAATCGCTCGTCACATCCCTCACAGAGTCAGAATCGGAACGGGTGCACTTTGAGCTCCTTGCGAACCGCGACGCGCTGACCGGTCTCTCGAACCGTGTGGCCTTACGTGAGCAGTTGAATCAACTGCACACTTCGAAAGAGCCATACGTTTTCTTTTATATCGACCTCGATGGGTTCAAGGCGGTAAACGATACATACGGTCACGCGGTCGGCGATGAATTGTTAGTCGAAGTCGCACGGCGGCTCCGAACACTTACAATCGATGACATCTATCCGGTCCGTTTGAGCGGGGATGAATTCTTCCTCATGTTCCCAAGACATGAACGTTCAATTCAGGATATTCAAGAAATCGGGACATCCATCATCGATACGCTCTCACAACCTGTGATGCTCGACCTCATCTCAGTGACGGTTGGGGCAAGCATCGGCGCATCGATTTGGTCGCCAGCCGAACCTCCACATGTCGCCATCGAACAAGCGGACGACGCCTTATATCGGTCAAAAGCGAGTGGGAAAAAGCGGCTTTCGTTCCATGAGTCGTTCGAATGATGATTGACACCAATACGAAAAGGAGTTCTTGATGAACTCCTTTTTGCTTACTCTTCTGTTTCCGTATTTACGTCTTCCTGCTTGTCTTCCTCTTCTGGCATCGGCTCTAGGTCCATCGTATACACGTATTCCTCACCGAAGTTATTCAAGATGAACAGTTCTTCTTCCGCGCGTGTCGCGAGTCCGTTCGAAAATCCGATGACGGCGTACATCTCCTCTAGAAGAAGATCTTGTTCTTTGTCAATCTCATCAAAGATGGCTTGTTCCCATCGTTCGATGATTTGACCGAGTTGACGATAATCTTCGGACTTTATTTTATTCTTGTCCCGTAGCAACTCTAAATAGTCGCGGACCTCTTTCAGATTGTCATGCGTCATCGGGATGGCACCCGCTTTTTCCGTCGCCAGAATCTTTTGGTGCGTCATCAGATGCATCGCTTCAACGAGATTTCCTTTGTTCAATTTCTTCGGTTCGTCAAAGACGAGTCCTGTCGTCTCCTGCGGATTAATTCGACGCGTCACGTTTTGACGCTGTCCGAGCGGGTCTTCTTCTTTAATGATGTCAATCAATTCAAGTGCTCGTTCATACTCTTCTTCCGTCAAATTGTCCCGATCAAGCTCACTTTGATTCGGCCCCATCCAATACTGATAGAATGCATATGTAGCAATGACCACTATTACTAAGACAAGTCCCATCCAAGGAAACCATTTTTTCCATTTCATTTACCATTCAAGCCCTTTTAATGATTCTCTCCATCAAGGATAACATATATACCTTGCTAAAAATTCCAATAAAAGGTTTTTACTCATGACCTTAAACAAAAAAGTACCCGCCTCCTGATATCGGAGCGGGTACTTCCTCTGTATCTTATGCCTCGAACAACAATTGTTCTGGATCTTCAATCATCTCTTTGATGTGCTTGAGGAATGTTACAGCCTCACGACCATCTACGATTCGGTGGTCATACGAGAGTGCGACATACATCATCGGACGGTTTTCCATCGTGTCCGCGTCGATTGCGACTGGGCGGAGTTGAATCGAGTGCATTCCAAGGATAGCAACTTGTGGTCCGTTCAAGATTGGTGTTGAAAGAAGTGAACCGAACACGCCACCGTTTGTGATCGTGAACGTACCACCAGTGAGGTCACTCAAACCAAGCTTGTTGTTACGCGCTTTATCCGCAAGGTGAAGAATGTCCTTCTCGATTTCACCAAAGTTTTTACGATCCGCTTCACGGACGACAGGGACGACGAGACCGTCTGGCGCCGATACGGCAATCCCGATATCGTAGTACTTCTTCAAGACGATTTCATTCCCTTGGATTTCAGCGTTCAAGTAAGGCATGCGCTTAAGAGCCGCGACCGCTGCTTTCGTGAAGAATGACATGAAGCCGAGTTTGACATCATTGTCTTTCACGAACTTCTCTTGGCGACGTTTACGAAGTGCCATGACTGCCGACATATCGATTTCGTTGAACGTTGTGAGCATTGCTGCCGTCTGTTGCACTTCTACGAGACGGTTGGCAATCGTTTGACGACGACGTGTCATCTTGATGCGCTCTTCTTCTTTCCCACTTGCCGCCGGTTGTGGTGCTGGAGCTGCGGCAGCTGGTTTTTGCTCTTTCACAGCTGGTTTGTCTTCATGTTTTGAAACGTCATGGACATTGATGCGTCCCATCGGATCGTTCGTTTGAACAGCTGAGAGGTCGATCCCTTTCTCACGAGCGAGCTTGCGTGCAGCAGGTGTTGCGATTGGCCCTTTACCCGGGCTCGCGACGTGCTCTTCACGTTTCTCTACTTTCTTGCCTTCTTCAACAGACTCCGTTTTCTTCTCAGTCGGCGCTTCTGTCTTTGTTTCTGTCGCGTTTTCTGTCTTCGTCTTCGTCGCGACAGCCGTTCCGCCACCAGAACCTGAACCGAGACGTGCGATGACGTCGCCAACTTGAACCGTATCCCCTTCTCCGGCAAGTTGTTCTTCTAACACACCCGCTTCGTCAGCTGGGACTTCGATATTGACTTTATCCGTCTCGAGCTCGACGATGGCTTCCCCTTTTTCGACTTGGTCGCCTGGCTGTTTGAGCCATGTCGCGACCGTTCCTTCCGTAATGGATTCTGCTAATTCAGGTACTTTAATTTCGACCACAATGAGTTCCCCCTTAACTTATTTACGATCTTTTTGGTATGTGCTCGTGCCTGCACCGCTCGAAACGACGTCGCGAGAGAGTGCTTCACGGATGATGCGTGCTTGTTCTTGTTTATGGGCTGTCGGATTTCCTTCAGCCGGGCTCGAACGACGGCGACGACCGATGTAACGAACGTCGAGTCGGTTCGTTGTGACCGCTTCAAGGCGAGGCTCGATGTACGTCCAAGCCCCCATGTTTTTCGGTTCTTCTTGTACCCAGACGATTTCGCGCGCGTTCGGATAACGGCTGATGACGTCACGAATCTCACGTACCGGGAACGGGTAGATTTCTTCGACCCGAATGATGTGCAAGAAGTCGAGTGACTCTTCTGACTTGCCGACCGCTTCCGCGAGGTCGATCGCCATCTTCCCTGTGCAGAAGACGAGACGTTCGACTTTCTCTGCGTTCTCACCGAGACCTGGCTGTTCAACGATTGGTTTGAAGCTCTCTTCCGTGAACGCCTCGATTGGTGACGTCGCGAGTGGATGACGAAGTAGACTCTTCGGTGTCATGATGATCATCGGACGAATCTCTTCTTTGCCGAGCATCTCAGCTTGGCGACGGAGAATATGGAAGTATTGTGCCGCAGACGAAAGGTTTGCGACTGTCCAGTTTTTCTCACCGGCAAGCGTCAAGTAACGCTCCATACGTGCACTCGAGTGCTCTGGTCCTTGTCCTTCATAACCGTGTGGCAAGAGCATGACAAGCCCTGATTTTTGACCCCATTTCGCACGACCGGCCGAGATGAACTGGTCGAACATGACTTGCGCCGAGTTCGCAAAGTCACCGTACTGGGCTTCCCACAATACGAGCGTGTCTTGAGCGAATACGTTATAACCGTATTCAAATCCAAGAACTGATCCTTCTGAAAGCGGGCTGTTGTAGACAGAGAACGAAGCTTTCGCCGTCGACAGCTGATGGAGTGGTGAGAACTTCTTCCCTGACTCGACATCGTTCAACATGATGTTCCGTTGGGCGAACGTTCCGCGCTCCGAATCTTGACCGCTCAAACGAACCGGCGTACCGTCTGAAAGAATCGAAGCGAAGGCAAGCGTCTCCGCATGACCCCAGTCGATTTTACCACCTTCACCGAAAGCGTCACGGCGACGGTCGAGTACTTTTTGAAGTTTGTGGAAGACTCCGAAGCCTTCTGGCCAGTCAAGCAACTCTTCGTTCAATTGCGTGAGGAGTTCGAGTTCTACGCTTGTATCGACTTTCGGGAATCCTTTATGGACCGCGTCCGGCAAGACGATGTCAGCATCCTCTTCTTCAGAAGGAACGAGGTCGCGTGCTGCTTTAAGCGCCTCTTCGATCTTTTGCTCGATTTGTGCTTTCTCATCTTTTGTCATGACGCCTTCTGCCTCGAGTTGCTCGGCATATACGTGACGGACAGACTGATGTCCTTTGATCGCTTTATAAAGAACCGGGTTCGTATTCATCGGTTCGTCCATTTCATTGTGACCGTAACGACGATACCCAATCAAATCGACCAAGATGTCTTTATGGAACTTGGCACGATACTCACTGATCAATTTTGCGACGGCGACACATGCTTCCGGGTCGTCAGCATTCACGTGGAAGACTGGAATCTCATACCCTTTGGCGATATCACTCGCGTAACGTGTCGAACGTGAATCGTTCGGGTCCGTCGTGAAACCGATGGTGTTGTTGGCAATGACATGAACCGTTCCACCCGTACGATACCCCGTCAAGTTCGTCATGTTGAGCGTCTCCGCTACAATCCCTTGTCCTGGGAATGCCGCATCTCCGTGAATCAAGATTGAAGCTGCCAAATCATCCTGCTGGACAGCCGATCCTTTTTCAGAACGGTCATCTTGTGCGGCACGTGTGTACCCTTCGACGACAGATCCGACGAATTCAAGGTGACTCGGGTTATTTGCCAAGTTAAGACGTACTTCTTTTTGTTGTTCGACGACTTTGCGATCAAGTCCAAGGTGATATTTCACGTCGCCTGACCAACCAAAGTTGATGCCGATTGACCCTTCAGACGGAATCAATTCTTTGTTCGGTGCATGTTGGAACTCCGCAAAAATCATCTCGTATGGCTTGCCGAGTACGTGAGCGAGTACGTTCAAACGTCCACGGTGTGCCATCCCGATATTGATGTGTTCAGATCCACTCGAGATGAGTCCCCCGACCATCGCGTCGAGTAACGGCACCATCGCATCCAATCCTTCGATGGAGAAGCGTTTCTGTCCGACATACGTTTTATGCAGGAATGATTCAAACAGTTCGGTCTCAGCTAGACGTTTGAACAATTCGATCTTTTCTTCTTTTGAGAAGGTTTGTTTCAATGCGCCTTGTTCGACTTGACGGCGAATCCACTTCTTCTCTTCCATATCGTCTAGGTGACGGAGTTCGATTGCAACCGTCCCTGTATAGACGTCAAGCAAGTGACGGAATAACTCAAGGGCACTCGCATTTGGTTTCGGTGCATCGTCCGAAAGAAGACGGGCCGGAATTTGTTTTAAATCTTCTTCTGTCAAATCATAACGAGACAGTTCGAACAATTCCTGTTCACGCGGATGGTCTTTCAACGGATAAATATCCGCCGCCTTATGACCGAACGCACGGATATCGTTGACGAGACGTGTCGCCGAAACGACTTTCTCTAAGTCAAACGACGGGCCCGAGACCGGTACTTCTGTCGGTGATGATTCTGGTGCTCCGTTCTCGTCGAAGTAACGACGTGTCTCATCATCGACTGATGACGGGTCTTCCAAATATTGCTCGTACAGTTCAATGATGTAGCCTAAGTTAGGACCATAAAATGCTTGCGATTTCTCGTGAACATTCGACGACTCTCCCATTGAATAAATCCCCCTTATCCATTCCTAAACGTTCAATCTGTGAACGCTTTCATTTTAACATGTAGCCCGAAGCAGTTCACTCTTCTCTTACCCTAGTGAACAAAACCAAATCTTGCCTCTTACGCTCAACTTCATACTACACCTTTCATGCTAGAAAGACCCTTACAAATTCACAATTCGTCCATACTATTTCGATAAGTTTTGCTTATCGATAAATTGTGTCTCAGCGGATTTGTTTCAAACATTTCAAAAAAAGATGAAACCTTATTTCAAACAAGCCCGTAGAAGGGGGTGTAGGAAGAACACTATCACTCAAAAAAGAAAGCTAGGTGACCACATGTTATCCGTACAAAATGTCCATAAGAAGATGGGAAAAGCAACGGTATTGACGAATGTCAGCTTTGATGTCGTCCCGGGTGAAATCTTTGGTTTCCTCGGACCGAACGGCGCCGGGAAAACGACGACGATCCGAATCATTACAGGCCTCATGCCTGCAACACATGGAACCGTGACGGTCGATGGGTATGACGTCGCGAACAACCGCCAAGAAGCACTCAGCCGAATCGGAGCCATCGTTGAGAATCCGGCGTTCTATCCGTACATGACCGGTCGTGAGAACTTGATTCATGCCATGAACTTGATCCCAAACTTAAAGAAAGTCGATTTGAACGCACTTGGTGCGCTCGTCGGACTCGATGGAAAGCTCGATATGAAAGTGAAACAGTATTCGCTCGGGATGAAACAACGCCTCGGGATCGCCCGTGCCTTGTTGCATAATCCAAAGGTACTTATCCTTGATGAGCCGACAAACGGTCTCGACCCAGCCGGGATTGCCGACCTTCGGAATTACTTACGCCACCTTGCGGATCACCGAGGCATCGCCATCCTCATCTCGAGTCACTTGTTGAGTGAGATGGAATTGATCACGGACCGCTTTGCCATCATTGACCAAGGACAAATCAAATCAGTAGAAGACGGTCAGACGAAAGCCGATAGCGTCATCCTCTGTAAAGTTGCGAAAGAACAAATGAACGATGCGCTCGATGTCGCAGCCCTTGCCTTTGACGATGTAAAAATCGTTCAACAGTCTGCCGAGTCGTTCATCGTGCCACGTCAAGAGACGGATATCCCCGTCCTATTGAAACAGTTGATTGAGCGTGATATCGCCGTCTATCAGATCGGCATGAAACACGAGTCACTCGAAGAACAATTCTTGAAATTGACGAAAAAAGAAGGAGGTACAAACAATGCGTTCATTACTCAGCAATGAATGGATGAAGTGGCGCCGCACGATTAAACCTTACGTCGCCTTAGGTGTATACACCGCGATCATCCTCATCGTCTATGCCGTATTGGCGAGCGGAGATGGGTCACCGGAAGCTGCGTCGTTCTTTGAATTCTCAACGATGGGCGCCATCGCCTTCCTCAGCATCTTTACTATCGTCTTCACGGCCGAGATGGTCGGGAATGAGTTGAAATTTGATACGTTGAAGCATCTTTTGATGAGTCCGTATTCCCGAGACCGCATCTTGTTGTCAAAACTCGTCATGGCCGTTCTCGTCATGTTGCTTCAATTCATCTTTATCTTAGTCGTCGCGTTCGGGTTCTCACTCACGTTAGACGGCTCTGTCACATGGGACGTCGTTCGCCCTATTCTCATCAGTGTGAGCGGACCAATCTTCATCATCTTCTTGACGCTCATGTTCTCGGTCGTCTTCAAGTCAGTCGGCGTCGTCATCGGTTTCACGGTGCTCGCGAACTTCGCTTCAAGTATCATCGGGGGTCTTCTCGTTGCCTGGAAACCTGAACTCGCAAAATGGATCGTCTTCTTGCATACAGACCTTTCTATTTATGATGTGAATCCAGAATTCATGAAAGCGATGGATGCCACGATGGGCTTCTCCATCTTCTATGTCGCCCTTCATATCATCGCCTTTTATCTTATCACGGCGTTTATGTTCCGTAGCAAAACGTTTGCGGAATAAACACTCAATCCCTTTTTCATTCGATTCCTTCGAATGAAGAGGGATTTTTCTTGTCTACCCCACTAGGTGTGACACTTCTTCTTAACCTTTGTCACACAAACTCAACATTCTGTTACAAGTCTCTCAACTGTATGCGATATGATGAAAGTAACGGCACTTAAGAAGGATGTGACAATATGGCTCTCACGATTGGATTAGCATTGCTCGTCTGTTTGATTGCACTTATTTTTACCATCATGGTCGGACTCGGGAAAGACCGCTCCACGTACAGCCAAAAGAAGAGCTGGTCGATGGTTTCTTGGCTCTACATTATTTTGCTCCCCGTCTCGTTCATCGGACTCGGACTCCTCTACTATTTCATTACGAAATAATGCAAAAATCACGACGCCTGGATATAGGCATCGTGATTTTTTTACGCGATTAGGTCACTCCAAATTTTGATGGTACTCACCAAGATGAGTAACGCTAAAATCCATTGAAGCGCTTTTGTATTCATATTCTTCCCGACATTCGCCCCGATTGGTGCAGCAATCAGACTCGCGATAATCATAATGATTGCCGGACCCCAAACGATTTGATCGGTGATGATTTTACCGAACGTCGACCCGATCGACGAGATAAATGTGATGGCGAGTGAACTTGCGATTGCCATCTTTGTCGGGATACGTAGAATGACGAGCATGATTGGCATGAGAATGAATGCCCCTGCCGCTCCGACAATTCCTGCTGCAATCCCGACGACAAAAGCTGAACTGGCCGCAATCACCTTGTTGAACTGTACTTGGTCAAGCGGCATATCGTCCACTTGTGGCTTCGGCAAGAACATCATGATCGTCGCAATCGTCGCAAGTACGGCGTAAACGACATTGATCATCGTTTCCGAAAGAATCGTCGATCCGTATCCTCCAATGAAGCTTCCAATCAAAACCGATATACCCATGTAAAGAATCAACTGTTTGTTTAAGTATCCACCTTTACGGTAGGCGTAAATGCCACCGATTGTCGCAAAAAACACTTGAATGGCACTAATCCCTGACACCTCATGTGCGCTAAAAGCGGCAAATCCTAAAAGCGGTGGAATGTATAACAGCATCGGATATTTGATGATCGACCCACCAATCCCGACCATCCCAGAAATAAACGATCCGATAAATCCAATTAGAAAGATTGTAATGATAAACCCGAACTCCATATAGATTCCTCCATTTATTTTCGTCTTCTCGACTTATTCAGTCGATTCCCAAGCCATCATCCCGCCCGACACATCATAGATTTCTGTATATCCTGCATCTTGTAATCGACTAACAGCCTGAGCACTTCGGTTACCGCTCCGACAAATGACATAGATCGGTTCGTCTTTCGGATACGATAGTTGGTTTGCATCTAATGAAGAAAGTGGTGCGTTCACCGCCCCTTCAATATGCCCCCCCTCGTATTCTGACGATTCTCGTACGTCAAGGAGCGTTATTTCCTCGTTTTCCAATTTGTTTTGTAGAGTTTCAACGTCAATTTTCGTGATTCCATCCTTTTCTGATGTGATTACAAAGATAAAAATCGTCATAACAGCCAAAACCCCAACAAATAAGGAAATTTTCTTCATGTTTTCCCCTCCAATTCTTTTCACTTGCGCTCATTATACCTTAGGGGGTATATTAAAGCCAACGAAACATTCTCGTTGCCAAAAACCTTAAACATGAAAAGGAGATCAAAGACTCATGAAGACGATTACGACTACTGAATTAGAAGCGTTACTTCAAGCTGACGACTCACTCAACCTCATCGATGTGCGAGAGGTAGATGAATATGCTGGAGGTCACATTAAACAAGCAAAAAACGTACCACTTTCTGAATTCGGGGCAAAAGTCGATGAGCTCGATTGCTCTAAACCGATTCACGTTATTTGCGCAGCCGGCGGACGCAGCATGAACGCATCTGCTTACCTCGACTCACTCGGATTCGATGTCACGAACGTCGACGGTGGGATGATGAGCTGGCAAGGCGAAGTCGAATAAAACCATTACATTCATTCATAGGGGGAAATCCACATGTTATTACGTTATTTTTATGATGAAAAACTAGCACAAGCTTCATATATGGTCGGTTGCCAAATGACTGGAGAAGCCATCGTCATCGACCCGGCCCGTAACATCGAGCCTTATCTTCAGGAAGCGAAAAAAGAAGGCATGAATATCGTCGCAACAGCCGAGACACACATTCATGCGGACTTTGTATCGGGCTCACTCGAACTCGCGAAGCGCACAGGTTCGAAAGCCTATCTATCAGACGAAGGTGATGCTTCTTGGAAGTACGCATTTGCCAAAGAGATTGACGCACAACTCGTCAAAGAAGGCGACACGTTCAAAATCGGGAACGTGACACTCGAAGTCATGCATACACCAGGTCACACACCGGAACACATCTCGTTCCTTCTGTATGACCGGAACCAGACACAACCGATGGGAATCTTTACAGGAGACTTCGTCTTCGTCGGAGATATCGGTCGCCCTGACCTTCTCGAAGAAGCAGCCGGCGTGAAAGGAACGACGGCGATCGGTGCGGAACAAATGTTTGATTCACTCAAAAAATTCATGGCGCTTCCTGACTTCGTTCAAGTCTGGCCAGGACACGGTGCAGGCAGTGCTTGCGGGAAAGCACTCGGTGCGATTCCAACATCGACGGTCGGTTACGAAAAAGCGACGAACTGGGCGCTTCAAATGACGGACAAAGATGCCTTCATCAAAGAATTGACGACGGATCAACCTGAACCGCCGAACTACTTCGCGATGATGAAAAAAGTGAACAAAGAAGGCATTCAAGTGACGACGAACATCGCTCGTCCTGAAGTTGTCGGGTCAGAACGCCTTGATACACTCGTTGAAAAGACGCAAGTCGTCGACACGCGTAAAGGAGAAGACTTTGCGAACGGACACGTACCTGGGACAATCAACATCCCGTACAACAACAAGTTCGTCTCGTGGGCTGGGTGGCTCATCAACTTCGACAAAGACATCACACTCATCGCAAGTAAGGAAGATGTCGATCAAGTACAGACCGACCTTCAATCAATCGGTCTCGACCGTCTTCGCTTCATCGTTCCGGTCGAAGAGCTCGACGCTTCACTCTTGACGGAAACGTATACGGACGTGACGGCAGAAGAAGCGATCGAAGCTGCAGAAAAAGGTGACGTCTTCGTCCTTGACGTTCGTAATGCGACAGAATGGAATGCGAGCCATTACGAAAAGGCAGAGCGCATCTTGCTCGGTAAACTCACGCGTGATCACGAAGGTCTTCCGACAGATCAAACGATTGCGGTCCACTGTGCGTCAGGCGTACGCTCACGCATGGCAGCAAGTGTCCTTCAATCGCTCGGCTACAAAGATATCCACAACATCCTCGGTGGCTACGGCGCGATGAAGACTGTCTTGAACGCTCAACAAATCAAGTAATGTTATACTGACTATGAATATGGCGCCCGCTTCGAGAGGGGCGCCTTTTGTTTAGGAGGGAAAGACGTGGTCGCTATCGGTCCACTTAACATTCGTGTCGATTTACTCATTTTTTTAGTAAGCCTTGGTATCCTTTACGGGATCTTTCGCTTTCTCGGTCTGACGAGTAAGCAACGTGAAGCCGTCATCGGTACATGGTTCTATGGATTTCTCGCCTGGAAAGGGAGCGCCATCCTCATCGGTCTATTGACGACTCGTGATGTCTCTCTTGCCCTCTACGCCACAGGAGGCGTATGGTCTCAATGGATCGCGGCCGCTGTTGTCCTTTGGCTCGTCTATCGACTCGATCGAGACCTTTTAGGATATTGGGTGCTGAGTGGGCTCCTCATCTGGCTCGGGATGACGCTCGCGGTTCCAGTATACGGGACGGTATTCTCTCTTCCCGACCAACCGATTCATCTATGGAGTACTGTCCTTATCCTCGTACTATTCGGGATGACGTGGCGCTGGATGCATGCGCCGACTCGAGGACACATCCTTTGGACCGTCCTTGGCGCATCTAGTATCTGGCTGTTTCAGTCGTATGCGGTTGGACAAGTAAAATGGTGGATGATGGGCATTTCCCTCATCCTGTTCGGGCTTTCGCTCTATCTCGCTCGTCCTTCAAAGAAAGCGATTCAAGTTAGTATCGGTGCTCTCGTCTTGCTTGCGGTCGTGAATGCTGCCCTACCGGAACGCGCGACACAAACGATCACGACAGAGACGGCATCGACCGGTCTAAACATCGGGCAAATTCCCCCATCGTTTGAGTTACAACGAACTGACGGGAGTATGTTCGACTTAGCATCGTTACGCGGTCAACAAGTCGTCGTTAACTTTTGGGCGTCCTGGTGTCCTCCGTGTCGCGCAGAGATGCCGGACATGGCGGCGTTCGCGAATGAACGAAACGACGTGACGATTGTCGCCGTCAACACGACGACGAGCGAACGTGACCCGGACAATGCCATCTCGTTCGTCGAACCGTACGAAGACGCGTTTACTGTCGTCTATGACCGTGACGGTCAAGTCGGGGATGCGTACCGGATTCAGGCGATGCCGACGACATATGTGCTCGATGAATCCGGTGTGATCATCGCGAAACAATTCGGCGCCATCGACAAGAATTGGCTCGACGCTCAAGTAAATTGAACATGACAAAACCGCCGACAGTGATTTGTCGGCGGTTTATCTTATTGCTTCAAATAGCCTTGTGCTTTCAAGAAGTCTTTGACGTCAAGACGCGTCGATTTTGACAACATGCGTCCCATCTGTCCAGTCCACGTGTCTTTACGCGGGTTTGAGCCACGGACCATATAGTAATCGTGGATCAACGCATCGTAATCGGAAAGGGACTGCTTCATCCGTTCTGGATTCGCTTCATACGTATTCTCATGGTAGACATGATGGAACGGCAAGCGTGGTTTCTGATCCTCGACCGAGGCCGGTACACCGACCGCCATCCCGAAGAGCGGGATGACCCGTTCCGGCAATTCGAGCACTTCTTTGACCGCAAAAAGGTCGTTCCGAATGCCACCGATATAACAGATGCCGAGCCCCATCGACTCTGCCGCTACGGCCGCATTTTGCGAGGCGAGTGCAGCGTCGATCACAGCGACAAGCAACTTCTCATCAGTCTCAAGCGTCGCAGACACTTCCGCTTCCTGTAGCTCACCAATCATTTCATGGCGATGCAAATCCGCACAAAAGACGAAAAAGTGACCGTTCTCGACGACATAGGACTGGTTGCCCGCAATCTCGGCAAGTCGTTTCTTCTTCGCTTCATCGGTCACCCCGATGATAGAATAGGCTTGGATAAAGCTAGACGTCGATGCGCGTTGGGCGCTCTCAACGATGGTCTGGATTTGTTCATCTGTTAATGTCTCGTCCGTAAAGTCACGGACGGAACGGTGGTTCAATAATGTCTCAATCACTTCGTTCATACGTTCTTCCCCCTTTTTTTCAATCTTGGCACAAGCTTTCTGAATCCACAAATGAGAGGAATCCGTCGGGCACATTTTGAAGGGGGACGCTCACTTCTTGTTTTCTTATGCTATCATTATAGACTACATATAAAATACGACAGCGTAACTTCGAATAAGGAGCGAGATATATGAAAAGAATGCCATTTTACATTCCATTCCTGCTTGGGGTGCTGCTCCTCTCCGGTTGTACGGATGCCGATGTGAGCGTCCCGACGTCGACTGAAGAAACCGTCGAAGAGGAACCGACACAAGAAGAACAGACCACCGAGACGCCTTCACCTGAACAGGAAGAAGATTTATTTGAAGGCTATACACAAATCGAGGTCGATGGCGGTGATCAGTCCGGAACACGTGAAGCGAATGTCGTCGTCGATATCGGCTTCGGCGACCGTGAGTACTGGGCGTTCACGAACGAGCATGGTCAATTGATTCGTGTCATCGCCGACGAAATCACGCTTCAAGACGATGAGACCGAAGACGTCAATTCTTCTGGTCGTTATTATTCAGACGAGGCGAAAGTTCCAGGTGTCGAAGACCCGAATCTCGATGAAGGTCATATCATCGCCGATTCACTCGGTGGTGTCTCGAACGCCTATAACATCACACCACAAAACAGTGCACTCAATCGTTACGGGGACCAGGCGTTCATGGAAGATGTCATTCGAAAGGCTGGCGGTGCGAAAGACTTTGAGGCCATCATTACCTACCCGAACACGACGACACAGATTCCTTCCCGCTACCAGTATACGTATACCGTACGAGGCAACACGGTGACGGATACGTATGATAACGCGGACCCAGAAGAAGTGAACGAATCACTCGGACTGACGGACGACTCTCCACCTGACGTGACCACGGAGCCGGTCGAGGAGCGAGACTTATCCGATATCGATATTGACGGAAACGGACAAGTGACGATCAAAGAAGCGAAAAATGCTGGATTTGAGATGCCGATCACGCGTGATCATTGGTTGTACCAGTATATGGACGACCGAGACGGTGACGGGATGGTCGGTGAATAACCACAATAGACGAGACGTTCCTCTATGAGAGGGGCGTCTTTTTGCATCAAAAGGTGTTTGGCAAAATAACATCAGCATTTCCTCCGGGAAAGTTGCCTTTCAACAGAGATTTTTTCTATGCGGCTGATTCATCAGGAGCCGACATCTATATGATGTTAACTTTCAGGTTGCTCCTCAATCAAAAGAGGATTGATGATTTTTCGTAACATGAAGTACAATTAGTGTCATATCACACTTCTAAAAATGATCATAAATGTGTAGTGCAAAATACACATAAAGGAGTTTCTGTCTTTGAATACGAACCGAAATACTTTTTTCTACTTATTGTTAGCAGGAACTTTTTTATTTGTCTTTGTTTTAATCTCTGAATTCTTTTTTCACTTTAGAATCATATCCAACCATTCCATCACTTTACTCTTTACTTCCTTAACAGTTTTTTTGGTTGTATTACTTACCTTTTCAGTCTTGTATGTTAGAAAAACCGGAGATGAAAAAGGACCAATCCTGTTAGGGGTGTTACTATTTTTCGGAGTGATTTTTCTTTTATTCTTACTCATTAATTTGCTTGTTATGGTGTGAAAAGGAAAAATAATCCGACACTCTCAGTCAAACAAGTCCAGCTCATAGCGAATCCTTTATCTGAATGTTTGTGTGGTCACTTCATTCTATACACGGCTTTCGCTATGGGCTTTTTTGCGTTCATTTTGTTGCTTCCCTTCATCATACAAAAAACCGCGGCACAAGACCGCGGTTACATGCTTAGTTCGACATTTGGTTCAAGAATGGTGCGAGATCGACGTCTAGCTCTTTTGAGAGACGCTCCCCGAGCTCACGGTCTGCACGATAGAAGTTGCAGATCAAGAGGAGAACCGTCTTCTCATGACGAACTTCTTTGATGTGAGCAACGAGGTTACGGATAAGTGCGTCCTTCTCTTCCTGAGAATAACGGCGATACACTTCTCCGGCCTGGCCGAAGTCGTTCGTCTTCTCAATCTTCTGGCGACCCGTCACGCCTGTGATCGGTTGCGGTGTCTCGATGTAATCCGCATTCGGCTTTGGCGCGTCTTCATAGCGGTTCGGTTCGTAGTTGACCGGGCTCGTCTGTTGCTTGAATGGCATCGCCCCGTCACGCTGGTTGTTCGCGACTTGAGCGAACGGGCAGTTGATCGGAAGTTGAAGGTAGTTCGGTCCGATGCGGTGACGCTGCGTATCCGAATACGAGAAGAGACGTCCTTGGAGCATCTTGTCTTCCGATGGCTGAATTCCTGGTACGAGAACACCTGGGTTGAAGCCGACAGATTCTGTCTCGGCGAAGAAGTTGTCGACGTTCTTGTTGAGGGTCATCGTTCCAACCAATTGGTATGGGATGACATCCTCGAACCAATCTTTCGTCGCATCGAGCGGATCGAAGTCGAAGTTATCCATATCAGCCGGATCTAAAATTTGTACATATAGATCCCATTCCGGATAGTCTCCTTGCTCAATCGCGTTAAACAAGTCACGTGTTGCGTGGTTGAAGTCTTCCGCTTGAATCTTCGCGGCTTCTTCCATAGACAAGTTTTGAATGCCTTGCTTCGGTACCCAGCGCATCTTTATGTACACTGTGTTGCCAAATTCGTTCACCCATTTGAAAGAGTGGACGGACGATCCGCGCATATGACGATACGATGCCGGAATGCCTTCATCACTGAACAAATGAAGTAGCATGTTTGTTGATTCCGGTGTGAGTGACATGAAGTCGAAGAAACGGTCTGGGTCTTGAAGGTTTGTTTGTGGGTCCGGTTTGAGCGAGTGAATCACGTCCGGGAATTTAATCGCGTCACGGATGAAGAAGACCGGCAAGTTGTTTCCGACGAAATCATAGTTCCCTTCTTCCGTATAAAACTTGACGGCGAAACCACGTGGGTCACGAAGCGTCTCCGGTGAACCTAAGCCGTGGATGACGGTCGAGAAACGCGCAAACACAGGCGTCTCTTGCCCCTCTTCTTGCAAGAATGCAGCTTTTGTATATCGTTTCATACTATTTTTTACAGTGAAGACACCATGCGCCCCTGCCCCTCTCGCGTGAACGACGCGTTCTGGTACGCGTTCACGGTCGAAATGCGCTAATTTCTCAATTAGTTGGTAGTCTTCGAGAAGCGTCGGGCCCCGACGACCCGCAGTGATGGAGTTGGCGTTATCCCCGATTGGTGCGCCTTGGTTAGTAGTTAGTTGACGATATTGATCCATATGATTGCCTCCCATTATTTATAATCATTACAATCTTGATATTAATAAAACATTAGAATGATTACAAATAAAAAGCTCGTGAATCACGAACTTTTTTTCATGTGTCTCTTTTGTTTGGCTTTTTCACGTTGATGAAGCGTGACGACGAAGAACGCGGCGAGCACCCCACCAAGTGACCCGGCGATGATGTCGACCATCGTATCGTCGTTCCCGTTCCCTTGCATCGTCGTGTTTAAGACGACGTCGGATGTAAATTCATACATCTCCCAAAGCGCCGCGCCAGCCATAGAAAAGACAACGATATAGACGAATAAAAATCGTTTTGGGATTTCAGTTCGAATGTCGTCATCGAGCCGGGAGAAGAAGTCGAATCCTAAAAATGCCAGAAAGATACCGCTCAAGAGATGTAGGAACGTGTCCCACCAGCCGTTCCCGTACAATCCGACGATGGAACCTAAATACTGTGAGGCAAACAAGAACAGGATATAGGCCACCTTCATCTTGCTATCGAGTTCTGTTTTAAACGTCTTTTCAATAAAGAACGGGATGAGACCCGAGATGATCCCGGCTCCCGCCACACTCGCGTCGAACCATGATTCTTCAATGATTGATGTGACGAGTATGATTGCCATGAACAAGACGAATCCAAATTCGAGGATACGCCCTTTCGTGAGCTTCATAATGCTTCGCCTTCTTTCGTCTAGTTTGTTCTCTATAAGCTCTATTCCCAACTCTCAATCGTGTTCAACCACACAATCGAATTTAGTTTGACTCGCTTGTATTTTACGAACATATGTTCTATAATTAGTATTATGAATCTGAGGAGGAACTTGCTATGCCGATCAATCCGTATCTCAACTTTAATGGGAATTGCCGCGACGCCGTGAACTTCTATGCGGACGTATTCAACCATGCCGCTCCAGACATCATGACGTTCGGTGACCAACCTGGTCCAGACGGTCAACCGGTGCCGAGTGAAATGGCCAATCTCGTGCTTCATACCCGACTATCGATTCACGGCTCATCGCTCATGTTTTCCGATGCGATGCCTGACGGACCGGTCACGTTCGGCGACAATGTCACACTCGCCGTCGTCACGGACGACCTCGATGCCATCCACCGCGAGTTCGAAGCGCTCTCTGTGAACGGCCGTGTCTTGATGCCGCTTCAAGAGACGTTTTGGAGCAAGGCGTACGGCATGCTCGAAGATCAGTTCGGTGTCCAATGGCAGTTTAGCCACGAAGCATAAGAACGACAAAAAATCCCCGATCCTTGACGAATCGGGGATTTGCTTATTTTTGGGCTACGAAGAAGATGCGCTCGGCATCCGCTCCCGGTGCATGTTCGGTGAAATCTGATGTGACCGATTTGACGTGGAATCCGGCACCAATCAACCATTGCATGTACTGCCCTGGTTCATATGTCCGTTGTTCATGCGTCTCCTCGATCCGTTCATACGTTCCGTCTTCAAGCGCGACGAAGAACGTCAAATCGTGAACGACTGAGAGCGGTGCCTCTCCCGGGTCGGCAAACCAGATATACGAGCAATCTTCCCCGTTTGACGCGTACGTCTTTTGGTTGAAGAGCGTCTGCATCTTATTCGGAGCATGAACATCAAAGATGAACAGCCCGCCCGGTTTGAGTTGGTTGTAGACAGATTCGAACGTGTCGATCACATCTGCCTCATCCCGCAGGTAGCAGAGTGAGTCACAGAGAATCGTCACCGCATCGACCGGTTCCGGTAATTCCAACTCACGCATATCTTGTTCCCAAAGTGGCAACTCGATTTCTGCTTCGAGTGCCTTTTCTTGTGCGACTTCGAGCATCGACTCCGATAAGTCGATCCCCATCACGTCGTAATGTTCGGCGAGGCGAATCGTAGCCGATCCTGTCCCACATCCGACATCCGCGAGTGTCGCGCCATCTTGGACGTGACGACGCACGAAAGCGACCCACTCATCATACGGCGCGTCTTTCATTAACTCGTCGTATACATAGGCGAATCCTTCGTATGCCATTAGCCGACTTCCACTTCGACGTGCGGCGCGTCAGCCCACAATTTCTCTAGATTGTAGTAATCACGGTCGTCACGATGGAAAATGTGAACGACGACGTTCTCGAGGTCAGCAAGTACCCAACGTGCCGTGTCCATTCCTTCAAACTTGTGGAGTGGTAGGTCGTTTTCGCCAGCGACATCTTTGATTTCACGTGCGATCGCTTCAACTTGCTTCTCCGAGTTCCCGTGACAGATGACGAAGTAATCTGCAATCGGCGAGATACCTTCCATGTCGAGTACGACGATTTCCTCGGCACGTTTATCGTCAGCCGCTTTTACAATCAATTCTAATTCTTCTCTTGCAGTCATATTGACCCTCCTAAGGTGTATTCACAAAATCATTATACGTTTCAATCGTCAGTGGAAAAATGCGCACCGACTTCTTCAATAAAAACTCAATCGTTTGGCGCAGTGTCGCGACAACCGCCCCTTCGAGCGAATGCGCTGCCTCTACTCGCAGGCGATCAACCCCTGGATAATTGCGATTCGGTTCGATGGCATCGGCCACGAACAGAATTTGATCGAGACGAGACATCCCAGGCTCTCCCGTCGTATGATTCCGAATTGCCGATAGTACGGTTTCATCGAGTTCATACTGACGAGCAAGCAAGATCGCACCGACCGGCGCATGCAACAACTCGTCCCCGTACTCAAGAAGGCTTGAATCAAGTCCCTCTTCGATGACGACTTGACGCATCTCTTCCGTGTCAAAGTACTTGGCGTAGTCATGAAGCATCGCTGCTAGACGAGCCTCTTCGACGTTCTCGCCGTACTGAACCGCCATCCGCTCTGCCGTCTCGACGACACCGAGCGTATGGATATAGCGTTTTTCTGGTAGCGTCTGTTTAATCAACTCATGCGCTTCTTCAAACGTCATACAGCTTATGCTCCTTCACATACGTCTCGACGAGCGCCGGGACCAAATATTTGATGGATTTGCCTCGCTTCGCCCGCTCCCGAATATCGGTGGACGAAATCTCAAGTTGCGGCATATCGATTGGACGAACGTCCGCCTTCTCTGGAATCAAGTAACGCGTCCCAGGACGGGCGACGGCACCGAACGCGACGAGCCGGATGAGCGTCTCATAGTCGTGCCACGATTCGAGTGCGACGAGTGAATCCGCTCCAATCAAGAAATAGAACGTATCGTCTGGATGCTGTTCGATCAACCGCTTCATCGTCTCCACCGTATAGGACGGCTCACTCCGCTCAAACTCAATCAGATTCAACTTGAACTCTGACTGACCTTGAATGGCGCGGCGAGTCATCTCGATTCGATGGTCTGCCGAGCTGAAGCCGATCTTGTGTGGCGGAATCGCAGCCGGTAAAAACCAGACTTCATCGAGTGCAAGTTGTTCGCGAGCTTGTTCGGCAATCAACAGATGTCCGAGATGCGGCGGGTCGAACGTGCCCCCCATCAAACCGATGCGGCTCATGGGAGTTTGATTTGGCGATTTTCTTTCTCAGTCGCCTCTTTGTATAAGACGATGACTTTACCAATGACTTGAACAACCTCAGCTTTTGTACCTTCTGATAATTCGCCGGCCACGTCTTTTGGCGTGTCCATGCAGTTTTGAAGTACTTGAACTTTGATCAATTCGCGTTTTTCGAGTGCGTCCACGATATCTTTACACATCGCTTCGCTGACCCCATTCTTCCCAACTTGATAGATTGGTGAGAGATGGTGCGCTTCTGCGCGTAAAAAGCGTTTTTGTTTACCTGATAGCATAGTATATTATTCCTCCAATAATCCTTCGATTAACTTTTTTCCGATGGTTTCGTCCGGTTTCACGCCCGTCCATTTTTCGAACGAGAGCGCGCCTTGCCCGACGAACATGGCTACCCCTGTCACAATGATGGCCCCGCGATGTTTCGCTTCACGAAGCATCGGGGTGACAAGTGGACGATATATGATATCACAAACGACCGTGTTTTGTCGTAGTCCTTCTAGTGAAAGTGGTGTCGAGCTCTTATCCATGCCGACAGAAGTGGTCTGAATGATGACCTCATATTGCGAGACGTCGACCTTTTCGAACGTCGTGTACGTGACATCGAACACGTCTGCGAGTTCTTTTGCCCGTTCGACTGTCCGATTGACAATCGTCACCTGACGCGTCGGTAGTGCCTGTACGATTCCACGCGCAGCCCCACCTGCACCGATGACGAGGACTTGTCCTGTCCAATCGGTGAACGGTGTCAGTGCTTGAACGAGCCCTGCACCGTCTGTATTCGTTCCGACAAGGCGTCCGTCTCGCTTATACACCGTGTTGACAGCACCGGCAAGTTTCGCTGCCTCGTCGAGTTCATCGACGTAACGAACGACTGCTTCTTTATACGGAATGGTGACGTTGAATCCGTCCCATTCTCCGTCCCGCATCGCTTCGAACAGTGCTGGTAAGTCGCTCGTCACGGCGTCAATGGCCTCATAACGCCCGAAAAGCCCAGACGCCCTCAACCACTGCTCGTGCAGCTGGGGAGAGAGCGAATGAGCAATCGGGTGGCCGATGACAGCCAGATTCATACGAGCGCCTCGCGGAGAGTGACTGCGACGCCTTTCGGAGCCCAAGCCGCAATGCGACCGCCTTTACCGTGAATCGCGACCCATCCGAGGCCACTGAACACGATGTCTGTCTTCACACCGTCTCGTAAGCTGAATTCATGGCGTACGAGTGGTGGTAAGATTTCGAGCGTCTTCTCGTTCGGTGGATTGAGCATTTTCCCAATATGCTGGTCATAGAGCTCATCCGCGCGTTCGAGTTTCGTACGGTGTGCTTTCAACTCGTTCGACATATAGATGACAAACGATCGTTTATTGCCTTCCAAGTAATCCAAGCGTGCCAAACCGCCAAAGTAGAGCGTCTGTTGCGGGTTTAATTGGAACACATGTGGCTTGATTTCTTTTTTCGGCGTAATTGTCTTCAAATCTTTCGCATCGACGTAATGCGCCATTTGATGACGGTTGATGATCCCTGGTGTATCGTACAAGTTCGCATCATCATCAAGCGGGATATCAATCAAGTCAAGCGTCGTTCCCGGGAAATGACTGACGGTGATGATGGCTTCATCCTCTTCACCGAAACGTTTGATTACCTGGTTGATGAGTGTCGATTTCCCGACGTTCGTACAACCGACGACAAAGACGTCTTTGCCTTTTCGGTAATATTCAATCTTCTCTGCGAGTTCATCGATCCCGTGTCCTTTTTTCGCACTGATCAAATGAACGTCAATCGGGTTCAAGCCGAGCTCTTTCGCTTCAGCCTTCATCCAGTTCGCCATCCGGTTCGGGTTGACGGATTTCGGCAACAAGTCAACCTTGTTCCCGACTAAGAGGACCGGGTTCGACCCGACTGAGCGTTGTAGACCCGGGAGCCAGCTGCCATTGAAGTCGAAAATATCGACAATCTTGATGACGAGTGCCTCTTTTGAACTGATGCCGTTCAAGATGCGCAAGAAGTCATCGTCTGACAACTCGACGTCTTGAACTTGGTTGTAATGCTTCAATTTGAAGCAACGTTGGCAAATGACGATTTCTCGGTCAAGTGCCGATTTTGGTGCATAGCCGACCCCGTTCGGGTCTTCCGTTTGGATGGCTACGCCGCACCCAGCGCAATATCGTTTGGTTTCTTCCATAGTTGTGCTTACTGCCGTTCAGGTTTCCCCTTCTTCATTCGCCGTAGCACCTCGCTGCTACTCCTGAAGCGTTAATTCCGACGCCTTGGTCGCCGTACATGGGCAGCCTCCTTCTTCCTGTGCGTTCGAGGTCTTATTCATCTTTTTTATGTGAATCTTTGGAATGTGAATGCATCGCTTCGCCGATTTTTTCAGCAACCGCGACTTTCGCCCGCTGCGCGTCGACAGCAAGCTCTTCCACTTTTTTCGTGATCAATACATACTTCCCGCGACGCTTCATATGCGCAAAGACAACCTTCTCAAGCATCCGATTGAATTTCGTGACAAGCCCGTCCGTTTTAACGACCGGTTGAACGTGGATGACATGGATGCCGGCCATATTCGCACCGAGTACGTCTGTAAACAACTGATCCCCTAAGAAAATGGCTTCTTTCGGCGAATAACCATATTTCGAGAGTGCAGCCTTAAACCCAGAAGGTAATGGCTTCTTGGCACGAGCGACATAATGAAGTCCAAGCGGCTCCGTAAACGTCCGTACACGGTTCTCGTTATTATTTGATACGACAATCACATCGAAACCGTATGATTTCACTTTTTCAAGCCACATCAATAAAAGCTCAGGCGCATGCGGAACATCCCACGCCACGAGTGTATTATCAAGGTCGGTCAAAATGACGCGTACCCCACGGTCTTTCAATTCTTGTAAGTCGATGTCAAACACAGACGCGACGAACTGTTTCGGATAAAGTCGATTAAACACGTAAAATTCCTCCAATTAGCTAAACGATTCAACTACTTATACAAGTATTGATATCCCTTCTATGGTAAACGAAAACCGACCAAACGACTAGTCTATCGTTCGGTCGGAAGAAAATTGATACAAAATTAGTTGGTTTTGATTGTCCCGATGACGTCACCGAGTCGAACCGGGCCCATTTTTTCATGGTTCATTTGAACCGCATCTTTCTCAAAACAAAGCACGACCGTCGAACCGAATGAGAAGTATCCGACTTCTTGCCCTTTCTCCGCTTGATCGCCCTCGAGCGTCCACTCAATTGTGTTCACGTTCAAGGCACCGACCATGATATGCTCATACGTCCCAGCTGGACTGTCAAAGCGTGTCACACGACGGTAGTTACGAGAGAGGGGTCTCACCGTCTCCGTCAATCCAAGCTCATTTACGGGTGCCGAGCGGTCCCCAAGTTCATAGTGACTGAGCACGCGACCCGAGAGAGGCGTATGGACGCGGTGATAATCGCGCGGGCTGAGGTACAGGACAACGACCGTTCCACCTGCATAACGTCTCGCATCTTGTTGAGAACCAAGTAATTCCGCAAGTGTATACGACTGACCTTTCACCTCAAAACGGCTATCCTCTGAGATCGATTCGATGACCGATAACTTTCCGTCACACGGTGAAACGAGTGTCTCGGAAGACTCATCGATCGTACGCGCTCCCGGCTTCAAATGACGTGTGAAAAACGCATGGAGAGACGGATAGGCATGAAGCGGTTGTTCTGCTTCCTCCACCGCAATGTCATACACTTTGGCAAATGAAGGAATCAAGTGGCGACTCACACTTGATTCCGCAAAGCGCTTCAAGCGTGTAGCAATCCAGGGCGAGGCGTTCAACTCAAATAACGTTTGGTAGAAACGACGCTTCATTCCTCTTTTGCCTCCTCATTTTTAAAGAATGTTTCGTATTGTTGTTCAGAGACCGCACCTTCAATGCGACCGACTTCTTTTCCATCTTCGAATCGGATGATCGTCGGTGTTCCATTGATGCCGTAAGTTTCCCATACGTTATGGTCTGCCAAGTTGATTGAGACCGCATCGTATTCTTCGATGAGTGGTTCGACATACGGTTTCACTTGCTCACAATATTCACAGCCTGTTTGCCAGAAGTAAGCGACAACCTCGCCGTCCTGGTCTAACTGTTGCTGTAATTCGTCTGCAGTGACGGCATTGACGCCCTCTTCTTCATTGGCTCCGTTTAAAAAGAACAACAGACCGATTCCAATGACGATAATCGCTCCGATGATGGCGAACGTGATAAAATTCGCGCGTTTTTCAGGGTTTTTCATATGCATGATCCTCCTCTTATGTTGGATAAAGAAAAAAGACTGACTCATGCACGAGTCAGTTTGATTGTAGACGGCTTACTTCTCTTGTGCAACGTCGCTGATTCCCATGTCTTGGTTTAAGACATCGAGAAGTGCAACGAAGATTGTGATGGCCACGCCAAATCCTGTCGCGAGCATCGCGTTGAACTCTACACCATCAACAGCAGAAATGATAAACACCGCTGTATTTGAGAGCACAATCGCCCAGATCAATGTCACTAAATAACGCATTGAACGTCCCCTCCATCTCACAGATGATTCGTAAAAATTCATACGACATTAGTATAGCATTGTTCGAATGGAATATGCGACTTCGATTGTATATTCTTTCCGTCGAATCGAAAAATGTGATACGGTCTTAGAAACATCATTGTGAAGAAAAGAGGATGACTGATGTCACGTTATTTAATCGCAGTTGATTTAGATGGAACGTTATTAAGAGATGATAAAACCATAAGTGAACGAAATCTCCGTGCCCTTCAAGCGGCACGTGAAGCTGGTCATGAAGTCATGATCGCGACAGGGCGTCCAAAGCGTCATTCGATCATGTACTATGAGCAAATGGGATTGACGACTCCGCTCGTCAACTTCAACGGCGCCCTCGTGCATCACCCGAAAGATGCGAATTACGCGGTCACGCACCGCCCGATTCCGCTCAAGACCGCACACGATATCATTGAAGAGGTCGCCGATACGAAAGCCCATAACATCGTCGTCGAAGTGACCGACCATGTTTATTTCCAAAAAGACCCGCAAGAGTTTTACAGCCCGTATGCAGAACGTGCGCTCAGCGTCACGTCTGGGAACTTGTTGACACACTTGCAGGACGAGCCGACGTCACTATTGATTCACGCGACAAAAGACCACGTGGCACACGTCCGCTCGCAGCTCGACGACATTCATGCCGAGGCCGTATTGAACCGTCAATGGCGCATGCCGGAGCACATGATTGAAGTCATGAGCAAAAACACGTCGAAGGCACTCGGACTCCAAGAAGTCTCGAAACATTTGAACATCGACCGGAAACAGATTATCGCATTCGGTGATGAAGAAAACGACCTTGAGATGCTCGACTATGTCGGGACAGGTGTCGCGATGGGGAACGCCATCGACCAATTGAAGAATGTAGCCAACGAAGTGACGGCTTCGAACATGGACGACGGGATTGCCCTTTTCCTAGAAGAACGACTTGGGATCAAGGTATAAGAAATAACGAAAGCACCGACTAGAACTGAACCATTATCAAACAGAGGCTTTTCTTCCTGATTAGGATGAATTGCCTCTGTTTTTGTATCTGTGCATACGCCGGATTTGGCACGCCGCTTTCCTGGGGGCGGGCTGCGAGCCGCTGATTCCCCGGGAGTCGGCGTGCCCTTCGGCGTCGCTAAAGATATCCGAAATCCCGAGTGTACAAATGTCATTTCTGTTCAGACAATTCGAATCCTATCATCAAATAAAACGAATCAAATAGTCGTCAAAAATTTTAGCCATCACTACTGGTGTATTCTTCAAATACACATCAATCTGTTCAGCATTCGAAACAAATGGGTCTCCCTGCCTCTCATCTTTCGGAAAGTCAGAAATCCCTTTGATGATAATGCACTCGACATGATTTTTTCTGCAGATATATGCAATGGCACCCGCTTCCGTATCAGCAATCGTGATCTCATGTTCGTTCAACTCTACATAATCCTTCCACATCACGACAGCCCGGTCAGCCGTTGCAATCGTCCCCGTCAAAAAATCACCCCCGTAGTAAGAGAGTGGTATGTCAACGATGAAAGATTGTTTGATCAACGGTTCTACCTCTTTCACCGTACAATCATATTGCACGGCACGATGCGGTACGATGACGTCTAAATGACTGTACGTGTCATCTATTCCGGCACACGTTCCGGCAACAATCACTTTCGTTAAATCAAAACGAGAGATCATATATTGGTTCGCCCCGACTCCGTTCGCTTTCCGCACACCAGTAAAATAAAAAATTAACTCAGTATCATTTACTTTCTTCAGAAAAAACTCTCCGTACGGATATTCACAACGTTCTTCATTGTTCACTTCAAAATAGTCTAATGTCGCCTCGTATTCCCATTTCGTCGCAATACTGACCCCAATCATCATCTATCTTCTCCAATCAATTGCTGTATTACATACATAATAACCCCTACTGAGCACTTCAGTAGGGGCTAATTTAACGACGGAACGTACCTTCGACGTCCTCTGTCGGCAAGATATTGATCCAAACCGATGGGTCCGCATCTTTACAAATCCGTGTGATTTCACGAACCTCGTGTCGTTGTGCGACCATCATGAGCGTCGCTTTCTCGACTTTCGAGTACGTGCCGATTGCCGGCATGAGCGTGATGCCACGGAACACGTGTTGATGCAATTCTTTCGTCACTTCATCTGGATGGTTCGTCACGATGAAGAGCGTCTGACGCTGCGTATTCGTGTAAATCTCATCGATGACTTTTGATGTCACATACAAGAAGACGATTGTATAGAGCGCTGTCGGCCATCCGAACAAGGCACCTGCTGCGAGCGCAATCATCATGTTCATCAAGAAGAGGTAGACACCGACCGAGTTGTTCGTGAATTTCGCAAGAATCAACGCGACGATGTCAAAGCCTCCCGTGGAGGCACCGTACCGAATCGTAATCCCCGATCCGATCGCCAAAAGCACACCGCCGAACACGGCGTTCAATAACGGGTCGTCCGAGAGGAGCTGCGATTGCGGAAGCATACGAATGAACAACGTAACCGAGGCGACACTGACAAGGGTATGGATCATCATATTCCGCCCGAGCATAAAATAACTAACGACGAGCAGTGGTGCGTTCAGAATAAAGAACCAGAGCCCTTCCCCTAGTTCAAACGGTGTACCAGCTAGTAGTGCTGTCAAGATTTGGGCAAGACCCGTAAATCCTGTCGAATAGACGCCAGCTGGAATTAAAAATAATGTCATGGATAAGGCAACGAACAATCCTCCGATGATCGAGACAACCCCGATTCGTGTATGTTCTTTAACGGCTTCCGTCAAGCTTCAACTCCCCTTTCTCAAAATAGCTAAGAATCAAGATAACATAGATTATTCATGCTGCATACAGCAAATATGCAGGAAATCTGATAAGTTTTTCATACAAAAACAAGCCGACCGAGGTCGGCTTGTTCGTATGAAGCAATTGGTCACGCTTTCACTGTTTCAATTGTAATCGATTCATTCGCAGGAACCGTTACTGCATTTCCATACACGTGAAGCGTTACATCTGTACCACCTGTTTGTTGGATTGTCACTTGTTCACGTGATGATGTGACCGTCAAGTGATGGCCACGCCAGAGCATGTTGAACGAATAGCCGTTCCAGTCCTTCGGAATCATCGGACTAAATGAGAGATGATCCCCTTGGATGCGCATGCCTGCGAAACCATGAACGATTGACATCCACGAGCCGACCATCGATGTGATGTGCAACCCATCTTCTGTATCGTTGTTGTAGTTGTCGAGGTCAAGACGTGCTGAACGTTGATACAGTTCAACCGCTTTGTCCTCATACCCGACTTCTGCCGCAATGATCGAATAGACACATGGTGACAAGCTCGACTCATGAACCGTGCGTGGCTCATAGAAATCGAAGTTCGCACGTTTCTGTTCAAGCGTGAAGCGATCACCGAACGTGTAGAGTCCTTGAAGGACGTCCGCTTGTTTGATGAAGTTTGAGCGAAGGATGCGATCCCACGACCAGTTTTGGTTAAGTGGAAGATGTTTCGGATCGAGGTCCTTCACCAAGATTTGCTCTTTATCCATGAAGCCATCCTGTTGCATGAAGACATCTGGCACAAGGTCATCTTTTGGATAGTACATCTTCGTTTGGATATCCGCCCACTTCGCAAGTTCGGCGTCTGTGATGCCAAGTGTCGACACGAGCTCTTCGAGACGTGCAGGTTCTGCTTCTTTCAAGTAGTTATATACTTCTTGCGTGTACTCGAGCGTCCACGCGGCGATCAAATTCGTGTACCAGTTGTTGTTGACGTTATTGTCGTATTCGTTCGGACCTGTGACGCCTAGGATCATATACACGTCTTTGTGTGGCACAAAGTTGACGCGGCTAGCCCAGTAACGCGAGATTTCGACCAATACTTCAAGTCCGTATTGTCCAAGGTAAGACTTGTCGCCTGTGAAGTTCGTGTAGTTGAAGATGGCATGGGCGATTGCACCGTTCCGGTGAATCTCTTCATGCGTGATTTCCCACTCGTTGTGACACTCTTCCCCGTTCATTGTGACCATCGGGTAAAGCGCACCTTCCATACCGACATTCTTCACAGCGTTTTCTTTTGCCTGTGGCAATTGATTGTGACGGTATTTGAGCAAGTTCCATGAGACCTCTGGTTTGGTCGTCGCCAAGTAGAAGTGGAGGCAATAGGCTTCCGTATCCCAATATGTCGCACCGCCGTACTTCTCGCCTGTGAATCCTTTCGGTCCGATGTTGAGACGCGAATCTTCACCTGTGTACGTCTGATACATGTTGAAGATGTTGAAACGGATTCCTTGTTGCGCTTCGATATCTCCATCGATTCGAACGTCCGCATCTTCCCAACGTGCGAGCCATGCTTCCGTCTGTTCAGTGAGAAGCGTCTCAAATCCTTTTTCAAACGCCGCTTCGACGCGTTTCATCCCTGCAGATTGAAGGTCTTCAATCGCATGGTCGCGGTTCGTCACGACAGATACATATTTATAGGCTGTCGCTGTCTCACCGGCAGTCACATTGACCGTGAATTTGTTCGCCACGAAGAGGTCTGTCGCTTCAAGCACTTCGCAACGAGCGCCTTCTACGTCCGCAATCATCGATGCCGTGACGTGCCAATCGAGTTTTTTCGTCTTCGTCGTCACGAAACCGAAGCGTTCTTCGATGCCACGGTCAACCGGGAGCCAGAACTTCTCATCGTAGTTCGAATCTTCGTTCTCAACATCGCCGTCTAAGTATGGCGTGAACTCGATTTTCGCTTCGTAATTCACCGGTGTGACGTTGTAACGAATCGCTAATACTTCTTTGTCGACGATGGAGAAGAAACGGACGACTTCTACGTTTGTCTCTTCTGTCCCGTTCATCAATGTGAACGTCCGTGTGAGCACACCACGCTGCATATCCAATTCGCGTGTAAAGTCCTTGACGTCCCATTTCGCCAAATCGACAGGTGTGCCATTGATCGCGACGCGTAGACCGATGACGTTTGTCGCATTCAATACTTTGGCAAAGTATTCAGGATATCCGTTCTTCCACCAACCGACACGTGTTTTGTCCGGGTAATAGACGCCCGCCACATAGAATCCTTGGTGCGTATCATTCGAGTAATCTTCCTCGAAATTTCCTCGCATTCCCATGTGCCCGTTTCCGAGCGATGTGATCGATTCAGCAAGACGGTTTTCTTTCGGGTGAAGACCTTCTTCTGTTACTTTCCATTCATCGACTGCAAACAATCGTTTCATCTGTCTGCCACTCCTTTTTCTCTACAAGGCTACCTTCGACGGACAACAAGTTCATGCAACCGTTTGTCTATGAAAGCGCTGTATTTAATCTCACCTTTCATTTTACACAACTGAAGTAAGAATGCAATCGTTTGCATAAAACTTTTTCTTTCTTTTTTTGTCACATTATTTAGAGAAAAAAGACTGCCTCTCGCGGAGACAGTCTTAATGGGTCATCACTTTTGATTTTCTTCATCCTCACCGAACGCCGCATTCGCCTCATGCCCTTCGAATAGAGCGCTCCGACCATCATTGAACCCCGTATCAGGTTCATCGATGACGAGCACATATCCGCCTTGTTTCAATTGTGCATGTGCTCGCTCCACCTCATCATCTGAGATGCCTAAATCGTGTAGCGCCTGTTTCATATCTTTGCCCTGATTTGTTTCGTCCTGAAGGTTGTCTAACCAAGACGCGTCACCATTTTCCACGTTTACGTTCGTCTCATGTTTGAGCACATGGACAGCGTCTTCCTGTTCGGTCACGACATATAATTCTCCTTCATCGTAGCCATTTTCATTCAGTTCGTTCATTTTAGAAAGCAGGCTCTCTTTCGTACCGTATGTTCCGACAAATCGTTTTTCGCTCATCTCTATCCATCCTTTCAATTTCAATCCGTTCGTGAGAAATGTTCCCCACTTCAGGCGACTTCAATCAACAGGATATGCAAAAGACGACCTCACTCCTCGCGAGATCGTCTAGATGATTAAGAATTTGATTCGAGCGTCTCCACTTTACTCTTTTTCTGTCCACATGATTGGCGAACGACCAAATAGTGTGGAACAATGACGCGTTTTCCGTATGGGGGGGCATTATCGCTAATTTGTTCAATCAAGCAATTTGTCGCCTCAAAGCCGAGACCGAAAATATTGATTTCGACCGAAGTGAGCGGCGGGTTCGAGTGCTCGGCGATGTAGACGTTGTTGAAACTGACGACAGCTACATCTTCTGGAATCTTGAGTCCCATCTCACTGAGTGTACTGATGACCCCGAGTGCCATCATGTCATCACTGACGACGACAGCTGTCGGTGGCTCTTCATTTTGAAGCAACTCACGGACGGCTTTTGCGCCGCCTTTCGTCATGAACTCGGCCCGGGCGATATAGTCCTCACATACCGGAATGCCTGCCTCCATGAGAGCCGTCGCGTATCCGTTTCGGCGGTCTTGTGTCACGGCGAGTTTGTCCGATCCCCCGATGAAGGCGATGCGACGGTGACCTAGATTATAGAGGTGCTTCGTCACTTCGCGTCCGGCCAAATAGTTGTCCGTATCGACGTAAGTAATCGAAGAAGCGTCCCCGAACGGCTTCCCGACCACGACGAACGGAAACTTCGTCTGTCGCAAATATTGGACGACTTGGTCGTCTTCACGTGAATAGAGGACGATGACACCGTCGACACGGCGTCCTTGTACCATCTCGATCACACCCGATAATACCTCTTCTTCTGTCACACCGGTCGTCATATAGAGTGAATAACCGTTTTGATGCGCCTTCGTGCTGATTCCTCGCAATACCTCTGGGAAGAATGGGTTTTGGAGAGTCTTTGTTGCCGCGCTCGGCATAACGAGACCAATTGACTGTGTCGAGCGGTTGGCAAGACTTCTCGCATGAATGTTCGGATGATAACCGAGCTCTTCCATCGAGCTTCTGACCCGTTCTTTTGTCTTCTGACTGATTCTTGGACTGTTGGCGATGACGCGAGATACCGTCGACGGTGCGACGTTCGCGTGCTTCGCAACATCTTTAATTGTGATTTGCATGGTGTTCCCCCCTGCTTCCGTGAATTCATTTCGTGCCTTTCGGCGTGTCATATCTTTATTTGCGGCGCTTCCACATGACCAAACCTGTCAAGAAAATCGGAATCGTGACAACGATTAACCCAATCATCCACGGATTTACCGATGACCCCTCAACAATGTAAGCGTTCGCACTTTCGCCAGATAGTTCAATTGTAAACGTTCCGCGTTGATCTGTGACCAGTTGTGAGAATAATAGACCACGAAGTCTTGTATCTTCCCCGATTTCACTGACCTCGATTTCAATCTCTCGATCCTCACTGTTCATGTTGATCGCATATAACGCGACGTCATCCCCATCTTTACGTTCAAAGACGGCCATTCCGTCCTCCGATGCAATCATACGTTGTTCACCTGTCGCAAAAACAGGATACTCTTCACGCATGCGGTTCATCGTTGCGACGTATTCGTGTAACTCTTCATTTCCCGGGAATTCAGTCATGACACGGTTCGCCGGGTCGGCTCCACCTGTCTGAGCATTTTCTGTTCCTTGGAAGACGATTGGCATACCCGGTGACGCATAGAGTGCGAACAACCCAAGACGTAACCGTCGTTCCGCCGATTCCACGCCGCCGAGTTCAGCCATATGCATGAACCGTTCGACATCATGGTTATCGAGGAACGTCGCCATCTGATTCGGGTCGTTAAAGAACGTTTCGGCATAGCTTGCGGCAACATCGATCTCATCGACGTTCGCCTGCTGTTGCGTCATCGTTTTTGATACCCGGTCGTAGAATGTAAAGTTCGTGATGCTGTTGAATCCAAGGTCGTCATATTGCGCGACATATTGTGGGTCTGGGTCAAATACTTCAGCGAGTAAGTAAAAATCTGGGTCGACCGACCGAACACCTTCGACAAAGTCTTTCCAGAACGCTTTATCGACGTGACGGACCGTGTCGAGACGGTAACCATCGATATCTGTCTCTTCGATCCAGTACTTCGCCGCGTCGATCAAATACGATTTGACTTCCGGGTCTTCTGTCTTAAAGTCCGGTAAGTCGAATAACCAGTGCGTCTCGACCTGCTCCTGGTCTTTCCAGAATACGATCGGCAACTGTTCGTGGAACCATTCCGGTTTTTCTTCCACCCATGGATGGTTCGGGCCGACGTGGTTGACGACGAAGTCGAGAATGACTTTCATGTCTCGCTTGTGTGCTTCCGCGACAAGTTCTTGTAAATCTTCTTTCGTCCCGAATTGCGGGTCGATGTTATAAAAATCCTTAATCCAATACCCGTGATAGCCGTCCGGCATATTTTCAAAAACGGGTGTCAACCAAATCGATGTGAAGCCGAGTGACTCGATATAATCGAGCTTTTCGATGACCCCACGGATGTCTCCGCCATGAAACGCTTTCGGATCATCTTTGTCGACTTGCTCATTGTTGTCCGGGTTCCCGTCAACAAATCGGTCGACCATAATAAAATACATGCGTTCTTGTTCCCAAGTAGCAGCTTCCTTTGCACCGACGATTGTCGGAAACAAAAGAAGCGACAGGAGCACGAGCACGACGCCTCGCCTCATATCGCTTCCTCCTTTTACGAGTATTATCCTTTCGTACCACCCGCTGTAAGACCAGAAACGAAGTAGCGTTGGAACATGAAGAACAAGATGACGATCGGAAGGGCTGAAAGAACCGCACCCGCCGCGAATAACGTGAAGTTATTATCGAACTGTTTCGAGATCATGTTGTAAAGACCAACTGCCAATGTTTGTTTCTCTGGTGAACGAAGGACGAGCGATGCCAAGATAAAGTCGTTGAATGGTCCCATGAAGTTAAAGAGAGCAATCGTTGCGACAATCGGCTTCGCAAGTGGCAAGATGATTTGCCAGAAGATTCGGAGGTGACCTGCACCATCCATGCGGGCAGCTTCGTCAAGTTCTTTTGGAATCGTGTCGAAGTACCCTTTCGCCAAGTACGTGTTCATCGGAATCGCACCGCCTGCATAGAGCAAGATAAGTGCTGTATGTGTGTCAAGAAGGTTGAGCATGTTGAGCAATACATAAATCGCGATGATCGCAACGAACTGTGGCACCATTTGAAGGACAAGGAACAAGACGAGTGAGTTCTTCCGTCCGACGAAACGGTAGCGTGAGAAGACGTAACCAGTAATCGTCACCAAGACGACAGAGAGCGCCATCGTGATGAAAGCGATTTTCAACGTGTTCACATACCATAAACTATAATCCGAAATCGTTAGGTCAAACAAGTTTTTATAGTGAATAAACGTCGGGTTAGCTGGAATAATTGTTGACGTAATCGTACGCCCCGGGTTGAATGATGTACCGACAACCCAAAGCATCGGATAGAGAATGATGATCGACGCAAGCGTCAAGATGACATACGAGATCGCCAAATTGATTCGTTTTTGTTTTTTCATATCAGATCATATCCTCGTCTTTGAAAGATTTTGTCCGACGGAACTGGATCACGGCAAGTGTCATGATGAAGAATGACAAGATGAGTGTGATCGCAGCCGCAAGTCCGTATTGCGGGTTGGCACCGAGAGACAATTTGTAAATCCAAGAAATCAAGATGTCGGTACCGCCGGCCGTTTGTCCAGGTACAGCAGGGCCACCGCCATTAAAGAGATAAATGATGTTGAAGTTATTGAAGTTGAACGTGAACTGCGTGATCAAGATCGGTGCAGTTGCGAACAAGAGCATCGGCAATGTGATCAAACGGAACTTATCAAAGATGGTTGCTCCGTCAATCGTTGCTGCTTCATATAAGTCACCAGGAATCGACTGAAGGACACCTGTCATAAGCGTCATGATGAACGGGAATCCGAGCCACCATTGAATGAGAACGAGTGCTGTTCGTGTCGCCGTCGGATCGGTCATCCAGTTGACTGGGTCAAGACCGAGTGCCGGCAAGATCGTCGTATTGAATACCCCGAACGATTCGTTGAACATCGAACGGAAGATCAAGATCGTGATGAATGCTGGAACTGCCCAAGAAAGAATCAAGATTGAGCGGAACAAGCGACGGAAACGAAGACCTTCTTGGTTCAAGAGTACCGCAAGGAAGATCCCGATTGCGATAACACCTGTCGTTGAAGCGACCGTCCAGACAAGCGTCCAGCCGAGTACGCCGACGAACGTGTCACGGAAGATATCGATTTCAAAAATACGCGTGAAGTTCTCGAATCCGACCCATTCGACGAGTTTCGCTGGTGGTGCGTTGTTATAGCGATAATTCGTGAAGGCGATCAAGAACGTAAAGATCAATGGAAGAATAACGGTAAACACTAACAAAATGAGTGATGGGATTAACATTAAGTATGGGAATCCATGGTCACGCAAGTTGCGAAGTTGCATTTGGAACGATGGAAGGTTTAGATGCTGATCACGAGCGCGACCGACACGATAGGCGTCACGAATGTTCCAAACATAGAACGCGATTCCGAAGAAAAGTAAAATTAACGCGACAATCCCCTCGACCATCAAGAAGATGGAGTGGTCGTTACGAGGTCCTGGCACTTCACCAAGCGTGATCAATCCCCAAAGTCCTCCACGGTCACCTGGTCCGGCGCCCGCCCCTTTGAAAAATAGATCATAGTTTACGGCAAAATAAGATACGACGACGATAAAGAACGCTACCGCCTTCGCGTATTGTTTGTTATATAACTGTCCGAGTCCCGGAATGATGGAAAGTAGTCCCGCGTTCCGAGCATGGTTTGTAGGCTTGTCCGGGCGTTGGTCCGGTGTTTTAGGGTTCGCAATTGCAGCCATCCTCAGTTTCTCCTTTCGATTTGAGCAAATCAATCAAGCAAACGTTTGCTCAATGCTAGAAAATGAGGGGGAACGCCATGTGGCGCACCCCGTCATTTCAATTCCTTATTGGTTGTTTGCTTGGATTTGTTGCTCGATGACTTTCACTGCATCGTCTGCAGATTTTTGTGCATCTTGTTTACCAGTCGCTACAAGCTGAAGCGCTTGTGCCATTGGCTCCCAAACTTGTCCCATTTCAGGAATGTTCGGCATTGGAACTGCGTTTGTCGCTTGGTCGAATACCGCTTTCGCAACTTCGTTCGACGTGATTGTTTCGTTCGACTCGAGTGCTGCTACTGGTGGGATCTCGTTGTATGCTTCAAACATTGCCAATGCGTTTTCTTCATTCGTCAACTCTTGAAGGAACATTTCAGCCCACTCTTGGTTTTCTGTGTAAGCTGAAAGGGCATATGTTTTCACACCCATGAACGTCTTGATTGGCTCACCGTTCGGAAGTGTTGGCATTGGAGCCGCTCCGAGGTTTACGCCTGCATCTGTGTAACCAGCTACAGCCCATGGTCCGTTCATGACTGAATGTGCTTTCTTCTCAGTGAAGAGTTGGTCCATCGCTTGGCCGCCAGACTCACCGATCAATCCTTTAGGGAAGAGGCCTTCTTCGTACCATTTACCGATGTATTCGAATCCTTCAACTGCTTCTGCGTTGTTCAAACCGATGTCAGATGGGTCAAGTGCGCCACCGTCTTCTTTGAACACGTATCCGCCGAATCCAGCGACAACACCGTGTGCGAAGTAGAAGTTATCCCAAAGTGCGAGGAATCCATACTCCCCATCAGCTTTCACATCGTTTGACAACTTGTAAAGGTCGTCCATTGATGCTGGAGCTTCAGCCATCAAATCTTTGTTGTACATGAGAACTGGTGTCTCAACTGATTTTGGATATCCGTAAGCTTGACCATCGAACATGACAGCTGATTTCGCAGCGTCTGTGAATGCGTCAAGTGATCCTTCGTCAGCGATTGGAGCCAAGTGACCTTGGTCAGCGATTGTACCGATTTGGTCGTGCGGTACGAGAACGATGTCTGGACCTTTACCAGCTGGACCGTCAAGCGCAAGCTTGTCTTTTTGGTCTGTCATCTGTACTTCGACGACTTCAACTTTTACGCCATGCTCTTCTTCGAACGCCTTCGCAACTTCTTTCGTTGTTTCAGACTTTTCGATGTCTTCCCAGATGACGATCTTTTCAGGTTTGTTCTCGCTTGAAGAACCACCTTCGTTAGAAGATCCGTTGTCTGTTCCGCCACCACATGCAGCAAGTGCACCGAATGCGAATACTGCTGTTGAAAGTCCTGCTACCATTTTTTTCATCTTCATGATGAAAAACCTCCCCAAGGAAATAGTATGGTCAGATTTGCGCAATCGCACGACCACGTCAATTTTAAAACTCCGCTACGAAATTGACACGGTAGTGAAAACGTTTGCATCCTCACCTCAATTTTTATTATACAGTTGTGAAAGCGTTTTACAAGTCTTTTTTTACACTTTTTTTACGTCTGTTGACCCATTTATGTAATTTATAAAATTTTGTTCTCAAATCTTCACTTTTTATGAGTTTCAGCAATTGACAAAATGTAAACGCTTTATTACCCTTTGCTTGAGCAAACGTTTTCGCAACACCTATTCTCTTTGATTCACAGTGTTGTAAAATGATGTCATCCCCTATAAAGAAAGGAATGTTTTCCTTATGATGAAAGAAGCGATTTATCATCGTGCCATGTCCCCGTTCGTTTACAAATATGACCGTGAGACGATCCACATCCGTTTTCATACGAAACGTGGAGATATTGAATCGGTCGATTTGATTTGGAACGACCCTTACGATTGGCATTCTGAAGACCCGGCCATGTGGAATTTTGACCCGGACAAGCCGAGCTACTGGCGTACATACGAGACTCCAATGGAGAAAATCGGTTTTGACGACGCCTATGACTACTGGTTCATCGCCATCAAGCCGCCGTTCCGTCGCCTTCGCTACGGATTCCGTTTGAATGATGGACAAGAGACAGCCGTCTATACCGAAAAAGGATGGTTCGAAGAAAAACCGCTCGATGACACGGGCTATTACTTCTGTGTCCCGTTCATCAATCCGATTGATATCTTCCACGCACCGTCATGGGTGAAGGACACGGTTTGGTATCAAATCTTCCCGGATCGCTTCGCCAATGGAGATGCTTCACTTAATCCAGAAGAGACACTGCCATGGAACTCGACAGAGCCGACAATCACAAACTTCTTCGGTGGGGATTTCCAAGGGGTGATCGACCATATCGACCACTTGGTCGAACTCGGGATTACCGGAATCTATTTCTGCCCGATCTTTAAAGCGACGACGAACCACAAGTACGATACGCTCGACTATATGGAAATCGATCCACAGTTCGGGACAAAAGAGAAATTTAAAGAAATGGTCGACCTCTTGCACGAGAATGGTATCAAGGTCATGCTCGATGCCGTCTTCAATCATGTCGGATATCACCACCCATGGTTCCAAGATGTCGTCGAGAACGGTCCGGCGTCTGAGTATCGCGATTGGTTCTATCTCCGTGAGTTCCCAATCGTGACGGAGCCGAAGCCGAACTACGATACGTTCGCGTTCGAGAAGAACATGCCGAAGATCAATACGGAGCATCCAGAGTTGAAAGCTTACTTATTAGATGTCGCCCGTTACTGGGTCGAAGAGTTCGGTATCGACGGATGGCGCCTAGACGTCGCCAACGAGGTCGATCATGCGTTCTGGCGTGACTTCCGAACAGCCGTCAAGAAAGCGAACCCGGAAGCCTACATCCTCGGGGAAATTTGGCACGACGCGCAACCTTGGCTACAAGGCGACCAGTTCGATGCCGTCATGAACTATCCGTTCACGAACGCGAGCTTGAACTATTTCGCACTCGATCGAACGACGGCTTCTGAGTTCCGCAACGAATTGACGCGCGTCGAGATGATGAACACGATGAACGTCAACGAAGTCACGTTCAACTTGATCGACTCACATGATACGCCACGCGCGTTGACGCGGGCGAAAGGTCATAAAGGCAAATTCAAGCTCTTGATGACATCCATGCTCACGTACACAGGTAGCCCATGTATTTACTATGGGGATGAAATCGGACTCGAGGGAGAACAAGACCCGGGTTGCCGCCGCTGTATGCCGTGGGACGAAGCCGAAGAAGACCGTAACCTCTTCCGTTACATTCAAAAACTCATCCAGCTACGGAAAGACCATCCCGTACTCGCGAACGCCGGCTCGTATCGCTTCAACTTGGTCGACGACGCCAATAATGCCGTCATCATCGAGCGTTGCACGAAAGATGAGACGTACTTGGTCTACTTCAATAACTCGGACTCTACTTCGAAACTAAGTCCGCTCGGTTATCGTGGCGCCGCCTACGACTTGTTACACGACCGCGATCTCGAATCACTCGAAATCGAACTGGCACCATTTAGTGCAGCTATTCTGAAATTGAAATAATTTCGAAAATCACCTGATTTCTTCGGGTGATTTTTTTGTTGAAAATAATTTAGCAAACCCCTTTCTTTTTCATTTCATAAGGAGTAAGATGACCTTTGACATTTTTATAAAACAAATAGTTAACAGAAAGAATTATAGAGAAAAGGGAGAATACACTACATGCAGACGAAACAAACGGAACAGCTCACCCTGTTCAAACTGTCGTGGCCGATTTTCATCGAACTTGCCCTCCACATGGGAACCGGGATCATCGCCACATTGATGCTCGCACATTACTCAGACGCCGCCGCTTCGGCCGTCGGGGTTGCCAACCAAATCTTAAACGTGTTCTTGATTGTCTTCAGTGTGACGTCTGTCGGGGCGACCATTTTGATTGGTCAGGCCATCGGAGCTGGGAGCATGAAGAAGAGTCGTGACTTCGCCCGCTCCGCCGTCAGTTTGAATATGTGGCTCGGTGCAATCATGGTCGTCGTCATCTTCTTGTTCGGTGAAACGTTTTTGCGCCTATTCGGTCTATCGGATGAACTGTTTGCACACGGGCTGTTGTTCCTGCAAATCGTCGGCTTGTCGTTATTCACCGAAGCGCTCATCATGGCGCTCAGTTCGATCCTCCGGAGTCACGGGATGACGAAACATGCCATGCTCGCGACGTTGTTGATTGATATCATCACTGCTGTTGGTGCCATCTTTGCCGTTACCGGCTGGTTCGGACTTCCGGTCACTGGCGTTGCCGGTGTCGCTTGGGCCATCGTGATCGCACGATTCGCCGCCATGGTCCTGTTGTTCTGGCTCGTCAAACGGAAACTTTTGATCCGCTTCCCGTTAAAAGAAGTGATTCGTCCGAAGAAAGACGACATCCAGTCGCTCCTTCAAATCGGTGTCCCTTCTGCCGGAGAGAACTTGTCTTATCAAGCTTCACAGATCATCATCACCGGTTTCATTGCGACGATGGGAGAAGCTTCCCTCGCCGCACGGGTATACGTCATGAACTTGTCAATGCTCGCCTTCTTGTTCACCGTCGCCGTCGCGCAAGGGACACAGCTCTTGATTGCGCGAGATATCGGGGGCAAACGTTTCAAAGAGGCGTATCATCGCGCCGTCAAAACATTGAAGATTGCCATGTTCGCCTCGTTCGTCGCCTCTCTCGGATTGGCGGTGTTCAGCGAGTCGCTACTCGGTCTCTTCACGTCAAATCCTGACATCATCGCGGTCGGAGTGCCAATCTTATGGGCAACGCTCATTTTAGAGCCAGGGCGCGCCATGAACATCGTCTTGATGGGATCGTTGAAGTCCGTTGGGGACGTCCGCTTCCCGGTCATGATTGGGATTGCCTCGATGTGGGGTGTCGCCGTGGCATTCAGCTACTTGTTCGGTCTTCAAATGGGGCTCGGCATCCTTGGGATTTGGCTCGCCTTCTCCCTCGATGAGTGGTTCCGCGGATTCTTCGCGTTCCGTCGTTGGAAATATGGGACATGGCAACAAAAAGGCTTCCAGTTCGAAGCCAAATCAACCACGTAAAAAAGCGGCCGCGGCCGCTTTTTTCATTTCATTAAAAATGCCTGCATCGCCTGGCGGTGTACGTCCGTGTCCCCACACTTTCGTTGCCAATCGATTTCTTCATTCAATCCCTCTTCAAATGAAGTGGCTCGCATGAGTGCCTTCATCCCTTGTACAGCAACCGGTGATTTCGCAGCGAGCGTCTCAGCGTATGACGTCAATCGCTCCGTATACATCGCATCTTCCACGAGCTCTGTGACGAGTCCGAATGTGTGCGCCGCCTCTGAGTCAATCGTACTACCACTCCAGAGCCAATCTAACGCAAGGTCGTCGCGCATGAGTCGACGTAAGTGATATGGACCGCCCGCATCCGCGACCAACCCGATTTTGATGAACGCCGAGCTGAATTTCGTCGACTTGGCGACGATTCGGACATCAGCTGCAAGTGCCAAACTGAGTCCCGCTCCCGCCACGACGCCATGAATGCCCGCGATGATTGGCTTACGGCATGAGAAGAGCGCACGGACGAGTGGATGATACACCTCTTCTAAATATTCCCCGTAATCTGCATCGCTCTCGATCGTTAAATCTTGTCCAGATGAGAATGCCCGTCCTTCGCCGACAAGGACGATGACGCGAACCGCGTCGTCCTGATCAAATTCATCGATTGCCGTTTTCATTTCACGTAGCAACGTCTCGTTCAAGGCATTCAGCTTTTCAGGTCGGTTCAGTTTCAACCACCCTACCCCATTGTGTGTCGTCAATTGAATCGTCTCCACTTTCATTCCCCCTTATAAAATGAATCACTGTTCATTTCTTCGTTATTCCGTCAAACTCCTTCCTTTACTGAAAAGTTTTTTGAAGTTCAATTGCCGTGAAGTTGGTTGATTTGCTATTCTAAAAGGAGTCGGTCACGAAAGGATGAGTCAGATGCAACTGACAAATGCCGCTCGGCAACTGAAACAAAAGAAGATTCCGTTCGCTTATCATACGTATGAAGTCGATGAAACCGACGTCTCTGCCAAACACGTGGCGGAAACGTTGAATAAACCGCTCGATGAACTGTACAAAACGATTTGTCTCGTGAACGAGAAAAAACAATACGCCTTCTTTCTCATCTCCGGAGAGCGTGACATTGATTTAAAAGCAGCCGCAAAAGCTTGGGGAGCGAAGAAAGCATCGCCTGTCCCAATGAAAGAGCTCGAGTCACTGACCGGGTACATCCGAGGTGGCGTTTCTCCTATCGGGGCGAAGAAACCTTTTCCCGTATATCTACACGAGGCAGCTAAAGAGAAAGAGACCATCACAATCTCTGCCGGGAAACGTGGCTATCAAATCGAGTTGAAGCCAGAAGACTTATTGCAATTCACAAACGGTCGCTGGTTCAGCCAATGACCTTACTGGAGGAAAAATTATGTGGAAAGAACGCATCCGTTCGTGGATCCCAAACTCCTTTACGTTCGGAAACCTATTTTGTGGTGTCGTCGCCATCGTCTACGCCGCACGTGGTGACTTCTCAAACGCCACACTGTTAATCATCATCGCGATGATGCTCGATAGTTTAGATGGGCGCCTTGCCCGTATGCTCGGAGTCGCTGGGGACTTCGGGAAAGAGCTAGACTCACTCGCTGACATCGTCACGTTCGGTGTCGCACCGGCGATGCTCGCCTATTATACGTTTTTCATTGATTACGGCAATTATGGATTGTTCTTTGCGGCACTCTTTCCGCTATTCGGGGCATACCGTCTCGCCCGCTTCAACTTGTCTGCGACAAACGTTGCGGCAAGTTACTTCTCAGGCGTCCCGATTACGGCCGCCGGTGGACTGCTCGCCGTCATCACGACGTTCGGGGACCGCGTCAGCGAACTGTTGACACCGATTTTCTTCACGGGGCTCGCCCTGTTGATGGTCAGCCGTGTCCGCATCCCGAGTTTTAAAGACGTGCCACTGCCACGTCACTCGTTCATCATTACGATTAGCCTCGTCTATGTGACGTACATGATGTTCGCACGTTGGAAAGAATGGCCGACGTTCTGGTTCATCGCCGTCCCGTTTTATGTCTTATTCATCGCTTTCTCGTTCGTAAAAAGACGGAAGCGGATGGCCAATTAAGAGTCTCGTTCAACGAGGCTCTTTTTTCGTACATGCATTTGTTAGACGAAGACTAAGATGAGCTTTAGAATGAAAGAAGAGGTGATGGAATGAAAGTGTATCCGTTTATTTGGAAATGGTTTATTGTCTGGTATTTCATTGGGTTGATCTTAGTCGGATTCGATTTGCTTCCGCCTTGGTTAGAATGGGCGAACCCCGTCTTTTTATGGCTCGCCGGCGCGATCGGTGGAACGATTCTTTATCAAGGGATTCGACAAGGTGTATGGATTGTTCCGTTTATTTTCTTCGGTTCGATCGCCGTCGAGACACTTGGCGTAAAAACAGGGTTCCCGTTCAGCGAATACGTCTATGCCGAGGCATTCGGTCCGACAGTCTTTGGAGTCCCTGTCACGATTGGGGCAGCATGGCTCGCTGTCATCGGCTCTAGTTTTGCCGTGGCTCGACTCTTCACGTTCCGCAACAACATTTTATGGCTCGTCCCGATTCTCGCCGTATGGCTCGATATGGCAATCGATCCTGTAGCGGCAAACGTGAAAGGTTACTGGGAATGGGCAAATGACGGCTTGTATTATGATATCCCGACGCAAAACTTTATCGGTTGGTTCGGGTTATCCCTTATTTTCTCATGGTTGTTACAGCGTCACGAACGAGCTGTCGATTCCTTGTTCATCCAGCACGGCGTTTACTTGTTCGTCATGCTTCATGCCCTCTTTGGCGTCACGGCCGTGAACGCAGGTCTCTATGGAATCGGCTTCCTGAGCATTCTGACGTCTGGGGTGATTCTTTTAGAAAGGAGAGTTCGCGATGATCGAGTCACACAAAAAGAAATGGTTCAATAATGTATTCTCAACATTCGTAAGGGAACGTCAGATTCGTCCGACGTTTCATAATATTTTTATTCGAACCGATGATATCCCGACACCTGGTTTAATCTTAAGTACGCACAGTGCTTGGTGGGATGGACTCGTCATGTATATGGTAAATGAACATTTTTTGAGACATGACATCCATGTGTTGATGGACGAGGACGGATTGCGTCGTTTCCCGTTCTTTCGTCACCTTGGGGCCTTCTCTGTAAAAAAAGGAAGTCTATCCGATGTTCGTGCTTCCCTAGCCTACGCGAATGAGTTGATCGCTTCAGGCAAATCGGTATGGATGTATCCACAAGGTCGAGAAGTCCCTCAAGAAATGCGTCCGATTGAAATCGAATCTGGGGCGACCCTGTTACTGAATGAGCGTCCCCTTCATTTATGTGCCATGTATTATGCATTTGAAAGCCATGCCGAGCCCGTTGTCTACGTCCGATTCCGAAAATTCAGCGTGACCTCGTCGACTCGGAGAACTCAAAAACAAGAGATTGCGCAAGCACTCGAGCAGTTGTATGACGATGTCAGACATGACGTCATCACACGTTCAACCGCCTATACTCCTTTGTTTCGCCCGCGACGCAATCTAGCCGAATGGACAGAAACGTTCGTTCGACTCGGGAGGAGGGGCTCATGATTCTTTGGTTCGTGACCCTTTTCATGCTCATCTTCACACTCGTGAATCTAGCGTTTTTACGACCACTCGCAAAACCCGGGAAAGCTATGGCGACAGCCGTCTGCATCCCGATGCGGAACGAGTCACGACATGTCGACCGATTGATTACTAATTTACAAATGGCGATCCCGGAGAATACTCATGTCTACATTTATGAAGACCGCTCCGAAGACGATACATATGAACGATTACATCGCGCAATCGGAGACGATTCCCGATTCACCGTCATTCAGGGAGTCCCTTTACCTGATGACTGGGCCGGGAAAGTCCATGCCTGTCATCAGCTCGCAACACATACGACTGAACCGTATCTCCTCTTTTTAGATGCGGACGTCACCATCGATTCGAGCTTCATCGCCCGCATGCATGCGACACTCGCACGTGAAAAGGCTGTCTTTTTATCCGGATTCCCTCAATTTCCGACATCGACATTTCTCGGGAAATTGTTGATTCCGATGCAACATGTGCTCATCGCCCAACACCTGCCTTTGTTCTGGCGAAAAGTGAAACACCCAGCATTCGCGGCGGCGAACGGAATGAACGTACTTGTCGAACGAAATAGTTACGAAGAGATTGGTGGGCACGCTTCGATCCGTTCATCGTTGATTGATGACATCGATTTATGTCGTATGTTCAAGCGTCATCAAAAAGTAACGTCACTCGTTCAAGTCGCCCCGTTCATCTCTTGTGATATGTATGAGACGAATGAAGAAGTATGGAGCGGGTTTTCAAAAAACGTATTCAAGGGAATGAATGAATCAGTAGGACTTGCCTTGTACTTCTTGACGTATTACGGGATTCAGTTGACCGCCATGTTCGCATGGCTATTTTCACCAAGTTGGCAAACGATTAGTGCGGCACTCTTCGTACTCCTCGCCCGACTTGCTGTCGACATAAAATCTCATGGATCCGGTACATGGTTGCATCCAATCAGCTTGATCGCTTATCTGACCTTACTCGGGAACGCCGTCATCCGTAAATGGAGACGTCTACCGATCACGTGGAAAGGTCGCCATTATTCCTAATCGAGCGTTTTACTTAAGGGGGACAAATGTATGAAACAAATTGTTGTCATTGGAGCAGGGCTAGGTGGCCTGAGCGCTGCCGTCACGCTCGCCACACACGGCTATGACGTCACGGTCATTGAGAAGAATGAACATGTCGGCGGAAAACTTATGCCCGTCATCACCGACGGGCACCGTTTCGACTTCGGTCCGAACACCATCACGATGCCAGATGTCTTTCGTTCCGTCATCCGAAACAGCGGTGCCAATCCTGATGACTATTTTGAATTGATCAAACTCGATCAACATACCGTCAATCATTATTCGGACGGCTCCTCGTTCACATTTAGCGCCGATCGGGCACAGCTTGAATCGGAAGTGCGACGATTGACGAATGACCAAATGAAGAAAAATCAATTACAAGCTTATTTAGATGAAGCAGAGAAGTTGTTCCGAATCGCGAACGAACGCTTCTTCACCCGTATGGAGACAAAATTAGATCCGGGCCTTTGGGCGGACATGGTAAAAGTACACCCGCTGCAAAGTCTGCATGCCCTTCATCAGAAATACTTCAAAGATAAGCGCATCATCCAGGCAATCGACCGATATGCGACGTATATCGGCAGTAGCCCGTACGTGACACCCGGCACGTTCGCGCTCATCTCTCATTTAGAATTGAATGAAGGGGTTTACTTTGCCAAGGGGGGCAACTGGAACATCGCCAAAGGATTTGCGAAGCGAGCAAGTGAACTCGGGGTGACATTCCGTCTCGGACACGAAGTGACGAAAATTGAAGTCTTGAACGGGAAAGCTCATGAAGTCGTCGTTGATGACAAAGAAGTCATCTCTTGCGATGCCGTTCTGCTCAATGGCGAGCTGCTCACGCAATATCCTCGACTTGTCGATGCGAAAGACCGTCCTTCTTTCCCGGTCCCGACTCGCGATACCGTCGAGCCGTCCATCTCTGCATTCGTATTAATGATCGGGTTATCGAAACGATTGAACCTCGCCCATCATAACGTCTATTTCTCTGACGACTACGAGCGAGAATTTAAGGCACTCTTCCAGGAAGAACGCTATGCGGACGAGCCGACCATTTATATCTCCAATTCATCCGCAACTGACCCATCGATGGGTGAGGCAGGTGATAACTTGTTCATCCTCGTCAATGCCCCAGCTCATTTGACTGATATTGACGCCGATACGTACGAGCATTTGATTCGTCGGCGCTTGCGTTCGTTCGGTGTCGATTGGGAAGAAGAAGAGGTTCTCTTCCACCGCCGGGTGACACCACAAGACTTGAGCCGTGACTTTTATGCCTATTACGGTGCTCTTTATGGCACGTCGGCCAACTCGAAAAAAGGAGCATTCTTTAGACCGGCAGCCCGCTCGACGGACGTCTCGAACATCTGGTTCGCAGGTGGTTCGACTCATCCTGGGGGAGGGAGCCCAATGGTCACGCTTTCAGGACAATTCGCTGCACGATCGATGTTAGAGGACATACCTCTGACAATATGAACATTTTGTGAACGCGAGTTTCGACACTTGTCGACAATTGAAAGACGTGATAATATCATATTCGAGTTCAAGCAGTTCTGTAACGTTGGTTACACCTGTAGCGATCGAATGGCTTCCCCGAGCCTTATCGCGTTTTGAACTTGTCACACCCGAGAAAAAGTGATGAGCGAGTTTCCCCACTCGTATCCCGTAGTTGAGACAGCTTGCGTATGATGTTCCCCCTTAGTCCATCAAGCATCCTGTTTCAACGAAGATGTCCCAATTGATTCATTCCCCATGAATCCCGGCACATCTTTAGGGCTTCATCACAAATCGATTCATTCATTTCCCCGATGAATGGATCACATAACGCTTACGCCACTTTTGGTCCCCCGCCAAAAGTGGTTTTTTTTGCGCAAAAAAACTGTAGACGCCTAAAAGCGCCTACAGTAAACCTGACCTCTTATAGTTTTGCTAGCAACTTTCCTTTTTGAAGCGTCGATACGTATGCACGCTTTGTGAAGACGTCATATCCGTTTGCTCGAGCCGCATCTAAAATTCCTTCGTATAGGAGCGCTGCCGCTTGAACTGGCTTTCGACTGGCCAGTGGATAGAGGTGATGGGTTCCACGTGCGCGTTCATACAAGAACTCCGCGCGTTTCGCCAACGCCTCCCATAGTTCGATAAAGGCAGGTGTCACTTCTCGTTGCTGTAACATCTCTTCAGTTACACCGAACTGTCGCATCATCGTCCGTGGTAAATAAATGCGATCTCGGTTCAAATCTTCCCCGACATCTCGCAAAATATTTGTCAGTTGCATCGCAATTCCAAGGTCAATGGCCCCTTGCCGAAGCTGACGTTTTGTAGCGGCATCTTGATTCGGAACAAGAATCGGGAGTAGCATCAGACCGACCGTACTCGCCGCATAGTAGCTATATTGCTCGGTCTCTTCGAGCGTCTCATATCGCGACTTATGTAAATCCCACTTCATCCCTTCTGCTAGCTCGAAGAAGGGATCGACGTCCATTTCATAGCGCTGCCAGACATCTCGAAGGGCAACCCACAGTGCATCGTCTTGATCATACCCGGCCAAAAAACGATCGAACGCATGCAAAAACGACGCCAGACTTTCTTCTGGACGGTCCGATTCATCGACTGCATCATCAAGGGTCCGACAAAACGTATACACGGCCATGACCGCTTGACGATCTGGTTTTGAGAGCAAAGAGAAGGCCCGATAAAAAGTCAGCGAGCCTTTCTTCATGATTTCCTCACATTGACGATACGCTTCTTGTGTCGTCACGATGTATTGCCCCCATTTCTTCTTCCATTTTTTTCACGAGTAACTGTGACCCAATCATGACGATTGGCACGCCACCACATGGATGGACAGATGCACCAACCGCATACAATCGTTCGATTTTCGGGAACGGTCTTGCCTGTGGCTTGAAGGCAGCTGATTGAGACAACTTCGGTGCAATCCCAAAGCTTCCTCCTTCAAATAGACCGAAACGCTCGGCATCCATCGGTGTCCGGACTTTCATCTCGGTCACGCGCTCACGAAAACCTGGTACGAGTGCCTCGATTCGTTCGAATAGATGGTCAATCGTTCCTTGCGTCTCAAAGTCTTCCCGTTCCAATTTACGAGGTACCGGAACGAGGACATACAGCACGCTCGTTCCATCCGGCGCTAGTGTCGCATCAATCCGTGATGGATTGAACGTGTACATCGCCGGATACTCACTTAGTTTACCATCCTCAAAGATTGTGCGCATCGATCCTTCAAAATCGTTTGGCAAATCAAATTGATGGACCGGTAAATCGAGTGCGCCATCAACGGTAAAGTACAGAAGTAACGTACCGCTGGACGGTTCGTATGTCTTTGGTGTGACGCCATCAATGAGTCGCTCCATGAGTGGAAAGTCCCCGTTCACGACGACCGCGTCATAAGACACATACTCGTCATTGACCGTGACACCGTCCGCCACTCCGTTTGTGACGTGAACGCGATTGACGGTCGCATTCATCACGAAACGGACACCTCGACGCTTCAGCTCTTGTTCCATTTTCGCCGCAAGCGAGAAATATCCTCCTTTTACGTACCAGACGCCCTCTTCCTGTTCACGATACGGGATCAGTCCATATAAAGAAGGCGTCGCATAAGGATTTCCACCGATATAGAGTGTCTGCAAACTGTAGGCGACTCGTAGGCGTTCGTCCTCAAAGAAACGTTTCATGTTCGCATGGGCCGTTTCATATGCTTTCAGACGCATCAGGAGGAGCAACAGTTTAGGTTCGAATAGTTCCGTCTTTGATGCGTAACTTCGGTCCAAAAACGTATCGAACCCAATCCGATACTCTTCTTTCTTCTGCGACATATAATGACGAAACGCATCCCCTTCACCGAACGTCCGCTCGATTTCTTCAGCCTGCCGTTCGATATCGCGATATTTGTAGAATGATGTCCCGTCTTGATAACGCAAGCGATAGAGCGGGTCGACTTCGAGTAACTCGACTTCATTTTCTGGTAGCCCTGCTTCCATCAACTGTTGCTTCAGTTTACTCGGTAACAAGACGATTGTCGGCCCTTCGTCGACTTTCGCCCCATTCTCAAACTCAACATAGTTTAACCGTCCTCCGACGCGTGCTTCTTTCTCATAAATCGTGATAGTTAGCGACGGATTCCGTTTCGTCAATAAAAGGGCGGCATAAAGAGTGCCGACCCCGGCCCCGACAAAGCTGATGTTCATCGGCCGACACCTGCCCGTTCACGCAACAGGTTCGTCGTGATTCGCGCCGATTCAAAAATCGTCGGAAGCCCACTTCCCGGATGCGTTCCACCGCCGACGAGCCAGACGTTGTCGAGCTCTTCAAATTGGTTGTGCGGACGGAAATACATCATTTGCGATAGATTATGGCCAAGGTTAAACGTTGCTCCCTCATACACGCCGAACGTCTCCCAGTCTACTGGTGTCAACGTCTCCATCACCTCGATATGTTGTCGGATGCCTCTGTACGGAGACCGTGTTTCAAGGGCGTCGAGTACACGTTCTGTCATCGTCGTCTGCAGCTCGTCCCATGGGAGACCGGATAAGTTATTCGGTACCGGTACGAGCACGTAAAGCGATGACTTTCCTGCAGGCGCGAGCGTCGGGTCGATGCGTGAGGCGTTTTGAACGTAGAATGAGAAATCCACGCTCAGTTTCAACTCTTGCGTCATCTCTTTGACGTTCAACTCATAATCGTCTGCAAAGTGAATCGAATGGTGCGCCACGTCTTCGTATATGTGATCAAGTCCGAGATAGAGCATGAACGTCGAGCACGAATAGCGCTTCTTCTTCAGTTGAGCTGGACTCCACTTCGAGAGTTTACCTTCAGGGACAAGCGACGTCATCGCATGTGCAAAATCAGCACCGATTACGACTTCGTCGAACGCATAATGGACACTTCCGGCCACGAGACCTGTCACTTTCTTGTCCTCCATGAGGAGGCGCTCCACCGGTTCTCCTAGACGAATGGAGCCACCTTCTTCTTCCACGACTTTCGCCATCGCATGGCAAAGTTGATTCACTCCCCCAATCGGGTGATGAACCCCATATGCGTGTTCCATATACGATAAAATGGAGAAACCACCCGGGCATTCCCAAGCGGACATGCCTAAATATTTTGCTTGGAAGGTAAACGCATACTTCAGTTCTTCGCTCGTGAAGTACTCGGATAAGACATCATAAAGCGACTTCCCAATCGACAGAAACGGCAGTGCTTTAAGCACACGTAATGATACATAATCGGTCAATTTATCATGAGCGGTCTGTAAGACAGGCATCAACTTGGACAGCTTAATCGCCTGTTCGCTCATGAATCGCTCATATCCTTCTCCATTTCCCGGGAATTGTGCTTCGATGGCTTGATGCATCTGGTCGCGATCTGTCGTCATCGAGAGCTGACGCGTGCCGCGATCGAAATACAAATCATACATCGGTTCCAGTCGTTTCATCTCGACGTAATCATGTAAATCGCGTCCCGTTTCTTCAAAGATTTCTTCTAAAATATAAGGCATGTTTAAAAATGTAGGTCCTCGGTCAAACGTGAATTCGCCGACTTGCAGGCGTGATGTCCTCCCTCCGACAAACGGTTGTTTCTCAAATACGGTGACGTCTACCCCACGATGCGCCAGTAGCATCGCAGCAGCCAATCCACCAGGTCCTGCCCCTATTACGGCAACTCTTTGTTTCGACACACTCAACAACTCCCTATGTGAATAGTCTCTTATGCTTCTCTATCATTATAGAAATGACCGGAGACAAGTTCAATTTTCAATCGGTTGATTGAGCAGGTTCTTTCTTCCTCGCTCGGCGATGACGATGTACCAAGATCCTTCTGGGATGAATGGGATGAATCGAATTTGTTCAAATCCGACTTCTTGCATCTGTCGGCGTAATCGTGGAATGGTCGGGAGCGGATACAAGTTGTCATGGAGAGTCATAAATGCGTTGAATGCGGAAGCGAATCGTCCGCCGAGTGCCGTCTCCGCAAGCGGCGTCACGAGGACTGCTACCCCGCTCTCTTCTAAACGACCTCGAAGTCTTTCAAGCAGCTTGATTCGTTCCTCTGGAGAAAAGTAATAGAGCATATTGTTCATCATGACAGCATCGAACTGCTCGTCTGTTTCCCAGTTCATGAAGTCGGCGACTTCAAAATGAATATCGCCCCGTTCATCACGAGACCGCGCCTCTTCGATGACCTCTTCCTCTAAATCAATACCTGTCAGTTCCCAACTTGGTTCGAGTGCTTGTAATTTACGTAAATAGCCACCGTGTCCACATCCGATATCAAGCATCGATTGGACATTTGCTTGGCGCAATAACTGCTGTACAATCGGGAACGCGACCGTTTCCACAAGGGTCGACGTTTTCGCGACGACTTGACCGTGCTCTGCCCCATCGAATGTCTTTTGTTTTCCAGACTCTAAAAATTCCGGATAAGCAATCAACGCAGGGATGTGGAGTTCCATCATCTCTTGCAACATGAATCCGATGCTTCGTTCGTCGTTACCGGATAATTGATATTTTAAGCCACGTGTCGGATAGTAGCGCCAGCCTCTCTTCTTCAAATGACGTACTGCGACTCCGACTTCTAACCAACGCTCTAGTGCAAGTTGCGTCACCGGGCGTTTGAGTCGCAAGTTCATTTCCGCCACGCTTGCGCCACCTTGAAGCGCATCGAAAAAGCCAAACTTATATCCGATATATCCGTGCCATAGTGGTAAAAATGATTCTGTTTGTTTCATCCATTTCCGTGCATGTAATACGCGTGTCCATTCAGTCATTTGTTGATCCATCGTTTCACCTCATCGTCATGATTACTGATTTTTTTATTTTCCCCTAATAATTTGTGTACAAACAAAAAATTCCCACTTCGGTGTGCGAAGTGGGAAAATCTTATTGAATGAAGCTGTTGAAGAATGATTGGCCATATGGTAATGCGTAACCGATAAAGATTGTCACAAGTGCCAATACAATAAATCCGCCGAACAAGGCGTTTGATGGTTTTTTCTTTTTCACTTTGACGAGCGTCATCTCACCGAAGATTAGTGTCAATAAACCGACTGTGATTTTCACGTGATAGAACGTGCCGCCTCCGTTTAATTGAAGGTAGAGATAAAGTCCTGTTCCGAATGCGATGAGTAACATGAGTCGAAACGCCATATGTGCGATCTTTCCACTCTTGTTGCCGTTCTTATAACCGATATAGGCCACGGCAAACAAAATAAGTAACAAAATCCAGCTCGTAACGTGCGTGTGCAAGAATGCAATCAGTGGCATTCTAATGCCCCCCTTTATGTTGTTGTACAGTCTTCATTGTACACGAACCTTCTCCTGATTGGTCAAGCGAACGCTTACTAAAAAAAATGAGCCATCCTTCAAGGATGACTCATTTCATTATACTGGTGTCGTCTCTGCCTCTTGGACAGCATATTCATAGCTAGGAATTTCAACGATGAAGGTCGACCCTTCGTGTTGAATCGATTCCACATGAATTTGACCGTTATGGCCACGGACGATTTCTTGACAGATCGGTAACCCAAGACCCGTTCCGCCGATTTCGCGGCTATCGGAGTTATCGACGCGATAGAACTTATCGAATAATCGATCGAGCGCGTCGCTCGGAATTCCAATCCCTTCGTCCTTCACTTTGATCGATACGATATGCTCATGATGGGCAAGCTCCACCGTAATCTTTCCACCACGTGGAGAATACTTCACGGCATTCGACAATAGATTACTCATCAGCTGCTTGAACTTCTGGCAGTCAACGAACAACTCATAAGGACGAGCATCATCCGCAATCAATTCGAATTCGTGCTTCAAGGAAGACGCTTCATAAAACGTCAACATATCACGGACGACCGGTTCGATATCAAGTTGTTCCCGGTCGTACATTTGACTACCGGATTCCATCCGCTGCACATCGAGGAAGTCGTTGACGAGGTGCGTCAGACGTTCTGTCTCTGCATGGATTGTCTCTAAATATTTTGCTTGTTTCTCATTTGGTAACTGTTTCTTCACCATCAATTCTGTAAATCCATAGATGGATGAGAGCGGTGTTCGCAATTCATGAGAAATCGTAGAGATGAATTCACTCTTCAATCTTTCAGCCTCTGTCTCACTCGTAATATCCCGGAAGACGAGAAGCGTCCCCTTCGATAGACCGCCGACGATAATCCGCTCCGCATACATCTGCAAGTTCATCTCACCTTTACGAATCGAGAAGCTGACACTTTCATGCGGGAAATCATCAGTGAACAAACGATTCGTATATTTCATAAAGTCTTCGGCCTGATCAACCGTCTCAACAAGCTGGTTTCGCCACTCTTCCCATGACTCTTCTTCAAGGTCTGTCATACTGACATCACTTAATTCTGGGAACATCTCGTAGAGTGGTCGGTTCACAAACACATCATCGGTCGCATGTTCAATATAGACGACCGCTTCCCGAATCGAGTCAAGAATGCGTTCCGTCTTTCCTTTCTCCCGTTTCATCTCTTCGAATAGACGCATCCGTAAGAGCGAGAGTGAAAGCTGACGAGCGAACGACATGATGTCACCCATCTGCGTCTGTGTGAAACGATCTTTATAACGGACCAGATAGATGAACGCGATGATTGAGTCATCCGTCGGGTCATGGACCGGCACCGCCGTCTCGAACATATAGTACGGGTACGGAAGAGGGTGGTCACTTGCGACTTGTTTCGATGAATGCACCGTCGTCTTCAACGTCATCGCTCGCGTCAATACAGAATTCTCACTATCGAGCAATTGACGTGACAACGTGTCATTCAAACCATGGCTCGTCACGCGGTACGTACCCGATTCATCGACGAAAACGAGGGCACCGACTTCCGAATCCGTAATCGTAACGAGTTTCTCGATAATCTCTGGATAAGCCGTAAGCGAATCACGTGACGCTAACGTCTCCGTCAATTCGTTTCGGTACGCGAGATGTTGTTCGTTTTGTTGTGTCTGTTCGAGAATCTCTTCAAGCTCTTGCTGCTGGGCCTGAAGTTCTTCTTGTTGAGCAATCAATTCTTCTTGTTGCGCTTGAAGTTCATGGTTCTTTTCAATCAAATGACGTTCATTGTCGCGAAGTGTCTCGGCCATCTTATGGAACGAGCGAGACATCGTCCCGATTTCGTCTTCACGCTTCATTTGATCACTCAAGTCGACGATTTCACCTTTCAACAAACGGTTCGATGCAATCGAGAGTTTTGAAATTAAGCGTGTTTGACGACGAAGGAACGGTTGAACGAATAACAAGATCAATGCGGCAAATGAGGCGATGCTCATAATCCACAAGAATTGAAGAATGTTATTGTTTTGGCGCCATTCCGCGTAGACGTTTTCTTTTTCAGAAGCCATCAACTGACGGTAGTTTTCAAGAGACGACTCCACTTCATCAATCGGCCCTAAAATATCGATGCCACGCTCCGGATTAAATTGGACGAGACCTTGATCAATCAATCGTTGCGCCGTCGGTAACTCGGCAATCGTTTCGGCATCGATAAACGTTTCCGTAATCTCACCATCTAATTGTGCCTGCGCATATTCATACGTCACCGGAATGATGACGTCATAGTAGAAGTCATGGAACTGTTGCAAATCTTCTGCGAATAATTCACCTTGGCGAGTTTGTACCTGTGTTTTAAACCAGTTAATTTCTTGTTGGAACTTTGCTTCGTTCGCACTTGAACGTTCTAGCGACGCCGTATCACCAAACAAAAGATACCCGCGCGTGTCATATTGATCGGCTTGCCATTCATCCCAAAGCGTCGTCAAACGATCGACGCGTTCGTCTACTTGACGTAAACGAGCCTCATTCGCCTCGAGTCGATTCTCGATATACACATATGTCAGAACCGATCCAACCAACGCAATGGCGAGGAATGAATAGAGGACGACCATGATGTCTCGCCCAAGTTTTTGTTTAAACCACCTTTTCACTTCACGATGCCTCCTATGATTTTAACGAGTTCAAGTGGGCTGAACGGTTTTGAAATGAAGTAGTCGACCCCAATCTCATTCGCGCAATCACGGTCAGATTGTTGGCTTTTCGCTGTCAACATCATCACTTTCGTATCTTGTCGCCCTGGTAACTTCCGTACTTTTTCAATGACCTCAAGCCCTGTCATCCCAGGCATCATATGGTCCACAATCACCAAATCATATTCGTTCTCTTCAATCAATCGATAGGCCTCTACGCCATCTTGTGCCTCATCGATATCGTATCCTTCGTCTTCTAATGTATCCATCACAAGCATGCGTAGTACTTCTTCGTCTTCCGCAAGTAAGATTTTAACCATAATCGTTCCTCCATTTTTTATCCCATTTTTTTATTTTAACGGATTTGTAATTGTTACACAAAATAAAAAGACGTACGAAACTCATCTTCGTACGTCTTTTGCCTAATCAATAGCGCGCAAAACCTGTATTCTTCTTATACAACTTCTTTTTCAGCGAACTGACTATTATATAAATCTTCATAAAATCCACCTGCTTCGAGCAGTGATTCGTGTGTGCCTTGTTCGATGACGCGACCTTGGTCCATCACTAAGATGAGATCCGCATCCTTGATGGTCGATAAACGGTGTGCAATGACAAAACTCGTTCGCCCATTCATCAACCGCTTCATCGCCTGTTGAATCAAAATCTCGGTGCGCGTATCCACACTCGATGTCGCCTCGTCCAAAATCATAATCGGCGGATTTGCGAGAACCGCTCGCGCAATCGTCAGTAATTGCTTTTGACCTTGTGAGATATTATTCGCTTCTTCATTCAAGACGGTGTCATATCCGTCTGGCAACGTCCGGATGAACGAGTCCGCATGCGCCGTCTTCGCCGCGTTGACAATTTCATCTTCTGTCGCACCGGTTTTCCCGTAAGCGATGTTGTCACGGATTGTCCCATTAAACAACCACGTATCCTGTAAGACCATCCCGAACGTATGACGTAAATCTTGTCTCGACATTTTACGCGAGTCTTTCCCATCAATCAAAATCTCTCCATCGTTCAATTCATAGAAACGCATGAGAAGGTTGATTAATGTTGTTTTCCCGGCACCGGTCGGACCGACGATGGCTACCGTTTGTCCCGTCTTCACGTCGAGATTCATATCTTGAATGAGTAGATTCTCTCCATATCCAAAATCGACGTGACGGAATGCGACATTCCCTTCAGCTCGCTCCAATCGATAAGTCGTTACTTCTTTCACTTCTTCCTCTTCGTCTAACAACTCGAATACCCGTTCCGCTGCAGCGACCGTCGACTGGACGATGTTTGCGATGTTCGCTGTTTGCGTAATCGGCTGGGTGAACTGTCGCGTGTACGTGATAAACGCTTGAATGTCCCCGATGGAGATGCTTCGTTGCGTGACTAAAATCCCACCGACGACACTGATCAACACGTAACTAATGTTCCCGATGAACATCGTCATCGGCATGATGATCCCTGATATAAATTGCGCCTTGCGTCCGGCATCGTAAAGTTCTTCATTCACCTCATCAAACTCCCGGACGGCTGTCTCTTCACGACCGAACGCTTTGACGACCGCATGCCCGGTATACATTTCTTCCACGTGACCGTTTAAACGTCCGAGATGACGCTGTTGATCGGAAAAATATTGTTGTGATCGCTTTAGAATCGGGCGAATCGCAAAGATTGTGAGAGGTAAAGACACGAGAGAGATGACCGTCAACAGTGGACTGATGGACAGCATCATAATCAAGATTCCGACAATCGTGACGATTGAGGTAATGAATGACGTCACACTTTGTTGAAGCGTGCTCCCAATCAAATCGATGTCGTTCGTCACTCGGCTCAACGTCTCTCCATTCGAACGACCATCGTAATATTTGAGCGGCAATCGTTCCAATTTTTTATTGACGTCTTCCCGCAAATCATAGACCGTCTTTTGCGCAACGCCTGACATTAAATACTGTTGCACGTAGTTGAATAGACTGCTGATGACGTACAGTCCTGCGAGTAACGACAAGATTTGCCCGATTCTCGTGAAATCGATTTCTGCGCCTGGTACACCGGTGAATTTCGCATAGGCGCCTTCAAAGAGTTCCGTAATGGCAATCCCCATGATTTTTGGACCGGCAATCATAAAGACCGTACTTAGAATCGCTGCGACGAAGACCGCAATCAATGTGTTTCGCCGTGGTTTCAGATAGGCAAGCAGACGACGGAACGTGACTTTGAACTCCTTCGGTTTCTCACCCATCATCATCATGTTTCCACCGCCAGGACCCCCTGGACCACCGTGCCCGCCATGAGTTTGTCGCGTCGTTGTTTGTTTCTCACTCATGCGATTTCCTCCTCAGACAATTGCGACTTCACGATTTCTTGATAAACCGCATTCGTCGCAAACAATTCATCATGTGTACCGATTCCGGCCACGCTTCCTTCTTCTAACACGATGATGCGATCGGCATCCATGATCGTACTCACCCGTTGCGCGACGATCAATACGGTCGCATCTTTTATCTCTTCTTTCAACGCCTTACGTAACGCAGCATCCGTCTTGAAGTCGAGTGCCGAAAAGCTGTCGTCGAATACATATAGATCTGGTTTTCGAACGAGTGCCCGTGCGATGGAGAGACGTTGCTTTTGTCCACCAGATACGTTCGAGCCACCTTGCTCAATCACAGATTCATATCGATCTGACATCTTCTCGATAAAGTCGCTCGCCTGTGCGATTGACGCGGCATGTTCGACTTCTTCGGTCGTCGCATCGGCTTTCCCGTATCGAATGTTCTCAGCAATTGTACCGGTGAACAGTAACGCCTTTTGCGGAACGAATCCGATTTTCGAACGGAGCTCCTCTTGCGGTACGGCTTGAACATCGACCCCGTTCACGCGAATTTCGCCAGACGTTACATCATAAAATCGTGGAATCAGATTGACGAGTGTCGACTTACCAGACCCTGTTCCACCGATCACCGCCGTGACTTCTCCTGGGTTTGCTGAGAAACTGACATGTGATAATGCCGGCTCTTCGGCACCTGGGTAAAAGAACGTGACATCATCAAACACGAGTGTCCCGTGTTCCACATCGGCCGTTTTCGTGCCGTCATCGACGAGTGAAGGAGTCATCTCGAGCACTTCATTGATGCGATTCGCAGATACAGATGCTCGCGGAATCATGATGAACATGACAGAAGCCATGACGAGCGCGAACATGATTTGCATGACATATTGAATGAACGCCATCAAATCCCCGATTTGCATCGCCCCGTTATCGATTCGGATGCCTCCGAACCAGATGACGCCGACGACGGTCAAGTTCATGACGAGCATCATGGCCGGCATGAGGAACGCCATGATTTGGTTGACTTTAATCGAGACGTCCGTCAATCGTTCATTCGCCTCTGTCAAACGAACTTGCTCTTCTTTTTCACGATTAAAGGCCCGAATGACACGAATACCCGTCAAATTTTCTCGTAGGACGAGATTCAATCGGTCCAATCGTTTTTGTACTTTCTTAAAGAGCGGCATCGCCTTCCAGAAAATGAGGAAAATTGAGATGACGAGAACAGGCATGGCGGCAACGATGACAAGTGACAACGTTGCATCTTTTGACGTCGCCATGATCAAACCACCGACGAACATGATCGGTGCACTGACGACCATCCGAAGCATCATGATGATGACTTGCTGGACTTGCGTGATGTCGTTCGTCGTCCGCGTGATGAGCGAGGCTGTGCCGACACGATCGAACTCTTCCAGCGAGAAACGCTCGACATGGTTAAACACACGTCTTCGTAAGTCACGTCCGAATCCCATCGCCGCTTTCGATGAATAAAAACTTGCCACGACCGCTGCAAGCGCCCCGAGTCCGGTCACACCGAGCATGATGCCACCCATTTGCCAAATATAGCCCGTGTCTCCTGTCACGACCCCGTTATCGATGATATCCGCCATTAATGTCGGTAAGAATAAATCTGCTAACGACTGGGCGAATACAAATAACAAGACCATAAGGACGGCCCATTTATAAGTAATCAAACGTTTTAACAACTTAATCATGACGACATCCTCCTTCACAATCGATGAATCCTTCGTTCAACCCATCTGCAATGTGTTGATGCGCTTCAATCATATGGCGATACGTCTCTTCATCTAAACGAGCGAGGATTTGATTCAACTGTCGTTCGGTTCCTTCCTCCTGCTGTTCAATCTCCTCAATCAATTGCTTGCCGGATTGATCGATTGTCAATACCACTTCGCGTCGATTGTCCGGGTTGATGTCTCGACGAATGAGCCCTCTTTCCACAAGTCCATCCAATGATTGACTCAACGTACTCTTCGGCATCCTTGTGCGCCGAACCAACTCTTTTTGAGTGATCGCCCCTTGTTCATTCAACATCATCAGTCCGTGAAGCTGTGGCAAGGTAAGGTCATTTTGTTGGGCCGTCTGATGCATGAGACGAATCAACACACGTTGGACGCGCCAAAACGATTGCATCATTTCCCGCGCTCTTGTTGCGCTCATTTCAGTCATGTTTCTTCACTCCTTTTATCGTTCCGTTTCGGATTGTTCTATATGGAACAATTACTTATATAAAATAAATTACTCCTCCTCAACTCACTTGTCAATGATTTAGAATGTGAAGATGCACATAACAAAAAGAGCGATGTCATGTAGCTGACATCGCTCAACGTGTAGCCTTTATGAAGTTGTCACCGTGACGATTTCCTGTAAATCAAGTGAGTAAATGAGCGTCTGTTCGACGCGAATCTCCCAAATCGTCTCAATGGCCTCTCGGTACAGCTGCAACTGAATCGCGTATCGCTCACGGAGCCGCTCGTGTGCGTCTTCACGAGATTCGGACAAATGAACAACGGCATCTGATTTATAATCCAACAGGACATACGATGTTCCGTCGAAATACAGACAGTCGATAATCCCTTGAATCAAGACGTCCTCATCCGTAAACTGTCCATCCGGGTTAACTCGTTCAGCCGGAACGGTATAGGTGAACGGAAGCTCTCGCCACGCCGTGCCGCGCTCAAGCGCGTCGGCGAGCGCTTGCCCGACGTCGGTCTGGAAAAATGCTTCGATGTCAGGAATGGCAAGACGCGCCGTCTCAGCCTCGACCGGGCTCAGCATACCGTGTCTCTCCCATTGATCGATTTGATCGACAATCGGTTGGTTCGGATCAGCCATTTGGAAAATCAAATGTAACGTGGTCCCCCGTTCGGCACCGGTCTGTTTCACTTGACGCCATTTCGGCTCCCGATAAGGTGTATCGATTGGACGAACCGGGTCTTCGAAGGCGGCTTGTTCCAGTTGCATCGCCCGTTTTAATTCCGTCACCGTCTGTTTCGCCGCTGTGCGTACAGCATCCTGAGCTGGATAGCTATAAGTTAACGCTTTGTGGACGGCACGAATCGTCTCATCCTCATTTTGAATAGGAAAATCAATCGCTTCAAATCGTTGCACATGGTGGAGTTGTGCCATCATTTCTTGAAGTGTCGCAATCTCTGCAAGATCGTCTTCTCCAATCAAACGATACGTCCACGAAGTCGATTCATAAAATGAGGCGGGTACCGTGAAACCGAACGACTCGATAAATGTCGTGGCACTTGGCAAACGTAAGAGTGCTGGCGCAATCCAATCCAAGTACGTTTTCGCCTCTCGTCTCGCCTCACTTGCTAACAGTTCCCCAGATTGCCCGACCTGTAGCCATTGCTGGAGCTGCTTGGCTGAATCTCCAACCGTACCGACGAGAATGAGTTTCTCTTTTGCCCGTGTCAATGCGACATAGAGGACACGCATCTCTTCGGCTTTCATCGTTGCGTCCAAATCTCGTCGGATCATTTCTTTCACGAATGTTTCCGATTTCGTACGTGTCACGACATCAATCGCATCGAGTGAAATTCCATATTGCTTATGGAAAATGACGCGCTGTTTCTGGTCGAGTGTATTGAACTGTTTTCCGAGCTGGGCGACAATCGTCACCGGGAACTCAAGACCTTTTGACTTATGCACAGTCATGATGCGAACAACGTTCTCCTCATCACCGAGAGAACGCGCCTCGGATAAATCTTCTCCTGTATCTTGTAAACGGTCCATGACACGTAAGAAGCGATACAGTCCACGATAGCCGCTTCGCTCGTAAGAGAGGGCGCGGTCATAGAGCGCTTTTAAGTTTTCCTGTCGTCCTTTCCCACCAGGCAATCCACCCGAGAAGTCATAAAACCCAGTATCGTTAAACAGCTGTTGAATCAGTTCAGATAAGCTATGATTGCGTGCATACGTACGCCAGTGGGAAAGACGATCGAGAAAATCTCCACACTTCACGCCAAGCTCGTCATCGTCATCCGCTTTTGCTTTCAAAGCTTCAAAGAAAGAATCTTCGGACTCGAGTCGGATTCGTGCCAATTCCCCATCATCGAATCGGAACATCGGGGAACGGAGCGCACCGGCGAGCGGGATGTCCTGTAGGGGATTATCAATTACTTTCAAGAGAGCAAGAATCATTCGAATCTCTGTCGCTTGAAAATAGCCGCCATCTGAATCCGTATAAGCCGGAATGTTGTACTGTGTCAAAATGTCCATCAACTGTTCAACCCGCCCTTTTTTCGAACGGACGAGAATCACGATGTCCCGGTACTCACAGTTTCTTAGTTGACCCGTCACTTCATCCGTCACTTTGAACGGTTCTTCCCCAGATACTAATTCTAGGATTCGAGTTGCAATCGCTCGTCCTTCGACTTCCTGTTTCGATAATTCGCGACTTGTCCCGTCGACGATCATGAATTCAGGATTCGCTGGAATCGGTTCATATTCACGACCCGGCACGAGTTGAGCGGTCTCATCATAAGCGATTTCTCCGACCTCTTCGTCCATGAGCTGGACGAACAAGTCATTGATTCCGTGAAGCACCTCTGCCCGACTGCGGAAGTTTTGAGAGAGATCAATTCGTTTTCCCGTGTCCGCCTGTTTGAAGCGCGTCGCCTTATCGATGAAGAGACCCGGTTCCGCATGACGGAACCGATAAATCGACTGCTTGATGTCTCCAACCATGAACAGGTTCCCAATCTCTTCCCGTTCATTTGCGACCAGGTTGATAATCGTTTCTTGAATTTCGTTCGTATCTTGATATTCATCGACTAGTACCTCGACGAAACGTTCCTTGTATAGAGCGGCGACATCAGACGGTCCATCCTCCTGCCGTAAAATGGCGAGCGCATAATGTTCCAAGTCGCTAAAGTCGACGAAGGCTCGGTCACGTTTCGCTTGCTCATACGCTGTTCCGAACGCACGGACCGTTCGGACGAGCGTCTTGACGAGAGGTTGTTGCATCGAGACGCTCTCTAATAGATCCGCCCCACTGACACGTGCCCGTTCAGCAGCTGCCGTCAACTTCTTCTTCGCTTGATCGTACGCCGGTTTGAGCACCTCATGATAAATTTGATGCTCCTCTTTTTTAGGGACGGCTTTCATCGTTCCAAACTTCATCGCACGTGCAGCCGTTTCAAGTTCACTCCAGACAATTTCTTCCCCTTCTAACTGTTCAAACGGGAAAATCGCCTGACGAATGTTTTCCGACTGCGGTTCATAGCCTGCAACCCGAAGTTCCGCCTCGAGCTTCCGAAGATCACGCACCGCTTTCTCAATGTCCTGCCACAGCATGTGACCGAACTCGATGAGGATGGCTTCATGATCCGGGTCATCGCCGAACGAATACATCGAAATGAGTTTGTCCAAATAGGCATCAGGGTCTGGGAGTGTACGAGCATAATGATAAAGACCAAGAATAAGGTCTTCGATTTCGCTATCGCCACGGTCTGACGTATAGGCATCGACAAGGGCGAAGAAATCCGTATCCTGCTTTCCGTACTCCTCTTCAAGCACCTCTTCTAACACATCATCTTGTAAGAGCACGAGGTCACGTTCTTCCGCAATCTTGAATGCCGGGTCTAAGTCTAACAAATAGTAATTCTCACGAATCACTTCTAAGCAAAAGGAATGGATGGTTGTAATGAGAGCCCGGTTCAACATTTGTCGTTGTTTTCGGACGTACTCATTCGTCGGGTCGTCACGTAACGCCTCTTCGAGCGCCTTTGCGATGCGTCGCTTCATTTCTGCAGCTGCCGCGTTCGTAAACGTGACGACGAGCATACGGTCTGCCGTCAACGCATCCGCTTCGTCCAGCAATCGGCTAGACAACCGTTCAACGAGAACTGCTGTCTTTCCTGAACCGGCCGCAGCCGAGACAAGTACGTGACTTCCCCTCGCTTCAATTGCGGCGAATTGATCATTCGTCCATTTCACGGTCATCCCCTCCTAACTCCTGAAATACATCTTCTTTCTCTAACTTTTTCAATTTGCGTGGTTCATTCGCGAGCGCCTCGTCAAAATGGCAGACACTCTGGTACGGACACGTCTGACACGGGCGGCGCTCTTTATATTCGTAAGGTTCTACGTCAATTTTTCCTTCATACATCTCTTCGGCACTCGATTTGACGACGTCAAACGCATGGTCCATCAATTGTTCGAGTTGAGGTGGTGTGACAATCTTCTTCAGTGTATTCGAATCAGGTGTGCCATCTTTTTTATATTTGACCGGGATGACGATTGATTTTTTCGAAGATCCTTTCGCAGAGCGGTCCATCATCTCCAAAATTTCCGGATCGTCGACCAACAACCCCTGCATCTGATACGACTCCAATACTTTCTGTCGCGTCTCTTCCTCAGAACCTGCCGGTGGGACGAGTGGGCGATGAACGTGGAAATACAGTGCCGCAGCCGGCGCCACGTTCTCTTTCGTCCATACCTCTGCCTGTTCAATCAGTACTTTCAAGTAGATGAGCATCTGCATGGCAAGACCATAGTAAATTTCCGCGAAGTCGACTTCACGTTTGCTCGACTTATAATCGACGATACGAACGTACAGCTGATCGTGGACCATCGCCGTGTCGACACGGTCGATGCGACCGATGAGTTCACACGTGGCCCCATTCGATAATGTGAATGAGACAGGCGGGAACTGTCCACTCCCGAACGCGAGTTCAAACGCTTTCGGGTCAAATCCGTCCCGCTTCGACTGTTCAATCAATACTTCTGCCGTTTTGCTGACGACGTCCGTCAATTTTTTCTTTAAATAGGCGTAACGATTTGAACTCATCAGAATGGCGTGTTGAATTTCAGGCGTCACGAGTTCTACTGCTTGTTCCGCTAAGTTCACACATTCATCAGGTGCTACATCTCGCCATTCTTTTCCGTCCATCTTCACCGTTTGTGACATATGTTCAATCGTTCGGTGATACAAGTTTCCGATATCCGGTGCCTCGAGTCGATACAATCGGCGTTCCTTCAGGCGCAAGCCATAACTCGCAAAATGTTTGAACGGACATGCTTGGAACGTCTCAAGTCGCGAGACACTCGCCCGAATCGACGGTGTATAAAGAGATTTAGCCACATCGTCGTCTAGTGATTTCGGGATATTTTGATAGAACAGGGCGCTCGTCAACAACTGCAAACGTTCACGACCATCCGGATGTTTTAACAGTTCGTTATAGACGGCGAACCACATATCTTGAATCGGATAATGACGACTCAATCGTTGCAGTTCAAGAGCCGTGACCGCTGCCGTCTGGTTCACGTTCGTCAAAAAGGCGAATTGGTCACGTGGTCGGTGCTCTCCTGCTTCAGCAAAGTGTGTCTTAATGATGTTTTTATGGAGACGCACCTTCAAATCAGCGATGAAACGTGCCGGTTGAACCGCCTTACCGGTCCTGTCGACGAGGGCGTAGCTAATATAGAGACGCTCACTCGGTGCCGTCACTGCTTTATATAAGTAATACGTTTCATCATCGAACAAGTGCTCGGTCGCTTTCCCGGCACGCAGTCCGTTCTCATGCATGAAGTCCAAGTCGTGATCGGTCAACAGTTTGGATTGTGTCGTGACGAGAGGGATTTGGTCTTCATTTGCCCCGAGCAAGAACACCACTTTCTTATCAATCAATCGACCACGGACATAGTCCGTCACCGTCAACTGATCGAGTGAAGGTGGAATGAGCGCATAACGTAGACTATCTAGCCCAGTGTCCATCATCTGAAGAAACAGTTCCGTCGACAACTTCTCTTCCGGAGCTGCCGCTTCCAATTGTTCGAGTAGATGTAAGACCGCGTCCCACACTTGGGTATGCTCACGCGCTTCGAGCAACTGCGCTTCTTCAATCGCCTCGTCACGCCAATGGGTCAGACAGTCGGATACACCAATCCGCTCCAAAAAGGCATACATGGCATGCGTATAGGCTTGCATCGTCTTCGCCTGCTTCAAATCCGCTAACAACGGATCGAACGTTTCGATGACGCGTTCCCGGTATCGATTCAACTCCACTTCGACGTCTAGCTCTTCACTCGTCAGTCGCGCTTCTTCACCTGTACGACGACGCAATTGCCATGCATCGTGCCAATGATAGTGTTTGATTCCGCGCTCAATGACGAACGCTTCGAGACGGTCAACGGACGTGCGTCGATGTGTCGGGTCGAGGACGACGAGTTCCGTCTTCAATGCCCGGAAGACCGCCTCCTCCCGATAGCTACGCAAGGCGATGTCGATGGTTGCTTTCAACAATTCGACGAGCGGATGGTCAAGCATCGGTTGCCGTTCATCTAGGAAGTAAGGGAGCCCCATTTTTTGTAACGCCTGCGATGCCAAATCGCCATACTCTTCGAGTGAACGCGAAATGAGCGCGATATCTCGGTAACGATATCCTTCTTCACGGGTGAGTCGGATGACTTCTCGAACGGCCGCTTCCACCTCGACAGTCCGGTCGACGGCAGCATGTAAATCGACGCGGTTCTCTGCCCCTGTATACGGCTCTGCCGTCATCTGGTCAAACGTCGCCTCTAAATAGCGAAGGCTTGGATGCGTATAGCGATAGATGGTGTCATACGGTTTGTCGACCGATGGAAGTTGCCGTTCTGACAAGAGTTCCTTGAAGCGCATGAGCGTCCGTTGCGTCGGTCCAAACAATGGGTCAGGACGATACATCGATGAAGGATCTAGCGTCAGCAACACATCGACGTCGACTTTTTCCGCAAGACCGACAAGGACGGCTAATTCCTGCTCCGAGAACTCATTAAATCCGTCTACGTAAACACGGACTCCCGTCAAATCCGTCTCGGGCAACAGTTGCAACAGGACGTTGAAGTAATCTTCCGCATGTAGTGACTTCCCTTCTGTCATCTTTAAAAATCCTTCATAGATGATGGAGAGGTCCTGTAACTTCAAGGCACGATGTTGCGCTTGTTCACTCAACCGCAACAGATGTTCGGGTTCGACAAGTCCTCGCTTCAACATCGAAATCAATTGGTTCAACTCTTCATAAAATCCGAACTGGTTCATCGTTCGACGGAACAAGGTCAATCGTTCCTCGCTCATCTCGACGACTCTCCGCAACAACAGATGTGTCCCCGTCTGATCTAAAAATTGGTCGGTCGCCACTCCCGCATCCCGCATCATCAAAAATGCAAGACGGCGCATCGACAGCACTTGGATTCTTGTCGAGCCGCGTAGGCCGTCCACTGTCGCCATCTTTTTCTCCATTTCAAACGACATTTGGTCCGGCACGATCATATAAATCGTTGGTCCGCTCGGGTTTTGTTTCAGTTCTTGAATAACCTGTTCGATCATCCGTTCACTTTTCCCCGTTCCCGATCGACCAACGTGAAAGGTTACTGTCATTTTAGCGAACACTCCTTCCCTTTTTTCTTTCATTATGAACCATCCGCTCTTATTTGTAGAGGGAAACCTCCTCTTTACCCTAGTCAAAAAAGTCACAGCTTGCATCATTCCCATTTTTGCTCGAAATCGATTAGACTGAACGTATGAGGGGGAATGAATGTGAGTGCCTATGAACAATTTGGAGGCGAAAGCGGCGTTCAACAACTCGTTGACGCGTTTTATGACCTCGTCTATGCCGATCCGATTCTACTTCCGCTGTTTCCGGAAGACAAAGAACGGGTGAAGCAACACCAATTCGAATTTTTAACCCAATTGCTCGGTGGTCCGAAGTTGTATTCGGAACGTCGCGGTGGTGGGAATTTAGCGATGATTCATCATGAACATCCGATTTCTGAGACCCATGCCGGGCATTGGCTCGGATGCATGGAGCAAGCGCTCAAGACAGTCGATGCGCCAGAATCGATCAAACGTCAGCTCTTCCAGCGACTGATCATGTCCTCTTCGAATGTCGTCCGGGTTTGCTCACATCATTTTGAGTAGTCACAACTATAAAAAGTGGGTATGATAGGAAAGTAAGTAAAGGAGGTCGTTTCACATGACAGAAGAAGAAAAAAAAGAAGTCGTCTCATCTGAAGAAGAGGGGACAGAAGAAAAAGAAGAAACGGTAGTCCTCGCCGACGCGCTTGATGAAGCTAACGAAGCTGCTGAAGCAGAAGAAGATGAGGACGATGATGAGGATCAACCGGAAGAGAAGAACATGGATCACATCAAAGGCGTCTTCAACTACGATCATGAAAATGGTCGTGAGTACCGTGTCGTCTTTTACAACGATCGCAAAAACTTAGTGTTCCGTGAACTTGGAAACGGCAAAGTCGAATTTGTCGGACGCTTCACGGACGATGCATACGACGAAGAAAATGAGGCAGAAATGCGTGAACTCGGGCAACGTGAACTCGAGCGCATCCTCGCTGAACGCTTCAAATAAAAAAATCGCCGAATTTTTCGGCGATTTTTTTATTAGTTCTTCTTATTTCGTTTCTTTTTACGGAGTGCATATGCAACACCAGCAATCCCACCGACAACGGCAAGTCCGGCGACAACCGGAACGAGCACACGTTTTGTCGGAATCATCTCTTTCACACGCTCATACGGTGTTGGTGTCGAGAATTCTAACTGTACGGCTGTATCGCCATGTCCATGCGCCCGTGCCTTACGTGACGCATCCGTGACGACGACACGTCCCGTCGTCCAACGACGATTGCCGTATTCGTCTACATATGGACGACGTACACGTTTCACGTCGCGTACCATCTTTCCACGCGCACGGTCTGGTCGAACGACACGCTCACTCGACCAAGAACGGCTCCCCGTCACACTGTATGCGGGTCGTACTTTACGGCGATTAAGCCAAGTATATGAATCGTTCATCTTCAATTCCCTCCCATACTGTTCAAAACCTCTCTTCTAATTATACCCATACAACATCACCCAAAACATGTGACAAATGGTTCAAAAAAAGATGTGACACCATACGGCATCACATCTTCAAGCTGAATCATTCTGTAAACGGTTTGTCCTTGTGACGGCGTTTCGCCAAAATCAGGTAGTATGCCGGGACAAGCACGAGAGTCAACACAGTCGAGAATAGAATACCCGATACAATTCCAATCGCAAGCGGTTTGAAGAGCGGGTCTTCTCCAAGTGCAACCGGTAGGAGGGCAACGACTGCAGTAAGTGCTGTCAAGAGAATCGGACGAATCCGAGCACGTCCGGCTTCGTACACGGCGGTCGTGACCGGTAAGCCTTCACGAATGCGCTGTTCGATAAACTCGAACAGGACGACTGCGTTCCGGACGACGATTCCCGCAAGCGATACCATCCCCATCGATGCCATGAAACTGAACGGCGTCTGTGTCACGAACAACCCGACGACCGCTCCAGCAATCGCGAGATAGATTGTGAATAACACGAGAAGTGGTAATGACAATGAGTTGAACTGGAACGCGATGATCAAGTAAATCAAGAACAAGACGACGACGAACAATGTCGCAAGCTCTAAGAAGAACTCATTCTGCGTATCACTCGCTCCGGACTGGTCGAACGTGATTCCTTCATCTTCTAACCCAGACTTCGCGTCATCCAACACTTGCTCGACATCTTGCTTGAACGCATCTTCATCCATGCCCTCACTCGCATAAATTTGGAGTGTGACCGAACGTTCTCCATTCTCGCGAGGAATCTGTTGAATTTGCTCCGTTGTCGTTTCTGTCACGAACGTGCTAAGCGGTGCAACCGGTGGACCGGCTTCCGTTTCGACCGGGATTAAAATGTCATCAAGCGCAAGTGCCTCACGGTTTGCTTCCGCATCGATGACAATCTTCACGTCACGCTGTTCCACTCCGTCATCGAACGTGCCGATTGGAATCCCGTCTGTGACGAGTCGGATTTGATCACTGATGGCTTTCGCTGTGACACCCGCTTGGGCCATCTCTTCACGATTTAGTTCGTACGTGAGCGTTTGGAACGGCTCTTTGATGTTATCGAGGACGATGGCGCCATCGATTTCTTCTAAGTCGGCCTTCACTTGGTCACGTGCAGCGACGAGCTGATCAATCGTTTCGCTACGCATCGTGAACTCGACAGGTGCCGATGCCGGTGGTCCTTGTTGTTGCGTATCTAAGAAGATTTCTGCATCAGGATATGCCTCACGCAACTCATTCGTGTATTTATCAATCAACTCGATGGCATCGATTGATTCATTATCGACACGAACAACGACTTGCCCTGTGTTTTCACCGGACTGATCGAGTCCACCCGTGAATAGACCAGGAAGTCCACTACCTGCAAAGATCGATGTTTCAACGACCCCTTCTTCTTCTTGGAACCTTGCTTCGATTTCTTCAAGACGTGCTTCTGTCTCTTCTAAATCCGTCTGTACAGGCAAGGTCACACTTGTCACGACTTCCGGACGGTTCGCCGCCGGAAAGAACTCAAACGGCGTGAGAAGAATCAATCCATACAGCGCTGTCGTGATGACGAAACCGACAATCCCGAACGTCCAAGGACGTTTCGCGACACTCGGTAACAGACGATCGGCATAGAAGTTACTGAGACGATTGAGCGGTCCGCCGAGCCAACCCGGTTCACGCTTCGATACTTTCACTTCTTTTCGGTTCAAGCGATATTGCGCAATCGGGACTAGCGTCAAACTGATGACCATCGAGGCCAAAACAGAGAGCGCGAGCACCGTCGGCAAGGCACGGATGAAGTTTCCGTTCGCTCCAGATAGCAACGTGAGCGGAAGGAAGGCGAAGACGACAGCGAGTGTCGACGTGACAATCGAGCCCCATACTTCTTTCGTTCCCCGCACTGCTCCGAGCATCGCGGAATCACCACTACGGTACCGTCGTAAAATATTGTCGTTGACGACGATCGCGTCATCAACCAAAATCCCCAAGGCGATGATTGCTCCAATAATCGAGATTTGGTTCAAGTCGACCCCGGTGAATTGTAACGGGATCAACGCAATCAAGAATGACAATGGAATTGCCAAACTGACGATGATTGACCCAGAGAACGTGAGACCAATCGTTGTCACGGCGATGACGGCGATGATCGCGATAATGAATTCACGCGTCAGCGACGAGAAGATTGCATCGACAGCCTTCGCCTGTTCATAATACGGAACAAGCTCAAAACCGTCCAAATCTCCAAGGCCGTCTTCCACTACCTCGTTGACACGGTCTTGCATCGTTGGGATATCCAAACCTGACTCAATCGGTACAGTGATGGAAACGGCTGGTTTTCCGTCTAATGAAACGAGGTCCGTCTCACTTTTCGCCGTCTCTTCAACCGTTCCGACATCTTCTAACAAAACTGGCTCTCCATTGAACGAACCGACAATGACTTGCTCCATGTCGTTCACATTCGTCAAGTTATCGATCGCCAGTTGATAGATGCCTTCATCGGTCGATTGGCGACCGAGTGGTGTCGTCTTATACTCTTCGTTAATTGCTGTCAACACGTCAGGGAAGGCGAGCTGCCGTGCACTGAGTTCTTCGGAGTCAAGTGAGACGACATACTCTTGCTCCGGTAGACCTTTGACGGTGACCCCTGTCACACCATCTGTTCGCAGAAGGTTCGATTCTAATTCCTCGATGTCTGCACGAACATCCTCGAATGATTCACGATCATCCGCTGTCAACAAGTATGAGGCGACCGGTAATTGACCGAGCGAGTCATTGACTGTCGGTGCGAGTGCGTTTTCTGGTAGCTTTGGTGTTGCGTCAGACAAAGCTTGGCGTACGTTCGCCTGAAACTCTGCCTGGTCAGTCCCATCTGCATACTCGACCGTAATGTTTGAGAACTCTGAAGCCGAAATCGACGTCACGTTCTCCACTCCTTCTAGACTACGTAGTTCTTCTTCTAACACGCCAGTCACACTACGTTCAACCGTTTCGGCAGTCGCACCAGGATATGGTGTTTGAACGAGTACGATGTTGATTCCCGTTTCAGGAATCTCACGTTTAGGGAGCTGGAAGAACGTCAGCACACCTACGACGATTGCGACGAGAAGAAACACGATGACCAGTTTCCCTCGCTCAATCATTTTTTCAAAAAACATATAAACCCCTCACTTTCGGAAGATGTGCAAATACACATATGATATCTCTTCTTCATCATAGAGGGGTTTCGTATTGAATTCAATCCTTAAGCGTGTTGCAATGTGCTGTCATGGAAACGTTTTTGAAATGCGTATGATAATTCGATTGACCGTTGTTTTTGCCTTGCCACCGTATGGTCGGATACGTGAACCTTGACCGATTCACCTGTCAAAAACTGAATGAGTGTCTGATTTCCGTCTTTTTTGATGGCTGTCACGTGCTGAAAATTGATCCACGCACAGTCTGGGCTCTCCTTTGCAATCGTCGGAAAGAAGACCGCGTCAGCGTGCCAATCCATCACAACAGGTGTTTTCCGATGTGGACCTAGGACGTGACGCGCAGCTTCGATTCTACCTTGAATGCTCGATCCATAGTACAAACATGCATGTTCTAATAGGTCGATGGGTGACCCTTTCACTCGCGTCACGCCTTCCGGTTGATACACGAGCGTCTCCGCTTCGCCAAACTCGTTAAATACAGGAATTAAAGCTCTCGTTTCATTGGTCAATCTACTCATCTTTTCATCCCCCATAACGTATGTAATGACTTACATGTCATTCATACCAGGATTCTGCACGCCCCGCAAATCGACTTTTTGACATTTCCCATAAAAAAACCAGCCGTTTCTTGGCTGGTTTTCAAAATCAAGCGTTAGATTTTAAAGCATGGTTCGGTTTGAGTCGCGGAAAATAAAATCTCACCGCAGTTCCGTCTCCTGTATTTCGAAGGGACACTTCTCCTGTGTGAAGTGTCACAATTCGTTGGACGATAAATAATCCGAGCCCGAACTTCCCTTGTTTCCCACGAGAGAACTGATGGAATAAATCAAGGCTCTCGTCAACGGGTGGTCCATCATTAAAGATGATGATTTCCACGCCAGACTCGTCTCGGTTTAAGTCAATTCGAATACATGTTTCCGCATAACGAAGCGCATTGTCGAGAACGTTCTCAAACGCGACCCGGATCTGTTCCCCATCCCCGAGCATCTCTCCACCTTCACCGTTAATTTCCCAATCAAGCCGCCCTCTCAGTTTAAAGCGCGCCACAAGGAGTTCCATCAACTTATCCAGATTGATCGGTTCAAGTTTCATCTCTTGTCCTTTGAAATATTCGAGCTTCGTCACATACAGCAAGTCGACAACTTTCTTTTCAAGTCGAGATGCCTCTTCGTCAATAACTTCAGAAGACCCCTTCAAGTCTCCCGTCGGATAGATCCCGTCCCCGATCGACTGGGCATATCCACGGATGACCATAATTGGCGTCTTCAAATCATGTGAGATGTTTTGGAGTAACGCTTGTTGAGCGAGATCCTGTTCCTTCAATTCTTTGCGCATCGCATCGATTGAATGGGCCAATTGTCCAAGTTCATCTTGTCGATCTAGCGGAAGAGCCGTCTCCCATTGGCGATTCGAAATTTTCTCGACCGCACGTTCCATCTCGACAATCGGTTTCGTCAACTGGCGAGACATGAGCAGTGCCGGGATGAGCGACAAGAGACTGATGACACCAATCAGAATTGAAATGCGCAAATACAACGTCGAGACTAATTCACGACGGTACGCATCCCAAGCGTAGGATGCTTGATAGACGATCGTACCATCGTATTCATTTTGACGAATGATGTAATAGACGTCTTCCCCGTCAATCGTCGTCTGATATCGCTCGACTTGACCACTTTGATTCAATGCTTCCTGATACATGCGGTTCGTCAATTCGAGTGGTGCCGATCCGTAGATGATTCGTCCGTTCGGAAGAAAAATCAATTGGTTGACCGAACGCGACTCTTGCTGACGTCGGTCATACTCGATTGGATTTTGCGGATAATTCTCCAACTCATTCGTATTGCCCAAATAATAGTCTACATCTCGTAACGTCTCATATACTTGTTCATCGATGAACTGGGTGATAGAAGAGCGGACCGTAATCAAAATCATGAGCGCGAGGGTCACGATGATGAGAAGGATGAGTACCCATATCTTCCACATGAGACGCTTCGGCTTGATGGCGTTCATCATGGTCTGACGAGACGGTAGCCGATACCGTAAAGCGTTTCGAGCTCGAGACGGTGCAATTTCTTACGAACGCGGCGCACCAAATCATCGACGACTCGGTCCGAACCGAAATAATCGTTCCCCCAAACTCCTTCAAGAATCTGTTCACGCGATAAAGCCGAACCCGGATGTTCGAGGAAGAGAAGGAGTAAGTCGAATTCTTTCGAAGTCAAATCAATCTCTTCATCCCCGTGTTTGATGAGTCGTTTGTCCGGATAGATTGTATACTCTCCGTACTCGATATGTTCATTCGACTTCGATCCGTAGACACGATCAATCAGTTTTTTGACGCGAATGACAAGTTCTCTCGGGAGGAAAGGTTTCGCAATGTAGTCATCCGATCCCATCTCAAGACCAATGATTTTGTCGATGTCCTCGTCTCGGGCTGAAATGAAGATGGTCGGTGTATTGGCATTGACGGCCTTAATTTGTTTCAGCAATTGAAAACCATCCAAGTCCGGCAGCATGATGTCAAGCACCCATAAGTCTGGCTGATCCGGTATCGCTTCTTGCGCGGATGTCCCGTCCGCGAATGAGCGAACGTTGTATCCTTCCTGTTCTAGATACGTGACGAGCATTTTATTCAAGTTTGCTTCATCGTCGACTAAGTAGATTGTATACATTCAAGTCACCTCAACACGTTTTTTCTCATCATATCAAACAATTGTCGTGAAATGATGGGAAAGGTTTAGAGTCAAAAAAAAGAAGGCAACGAAATCGCACCTTCTTCAACGTACTGAATTTGTTCGTAGCTGTTGCGCCAAAAACGCTGTGCCCCCACTAATCAACGCCAACACTCCACTGATCATGATGATTTCCATGATGTCCGCCTCCTGTTGATACCGATTCTCATTATCAACTTAAATATAGCATAGATCCTGTTCATTGAATACAACAAAAAAAGTCCCGATTTCACTCGGGACCCTTCATCATTATGCCTTTACGTCGTATCCTTGCTCTTCGACTGCTTCGACCATCGCCTCGCGTGAGACAGAATCTTCGTGAATCACGTCGACCCGATGCTCTTGGAGTGATACGGTTGCTGATTCGACACCGTTCAATTCATTCAATGCTCCCTCAACGGCAGCTTTGCAGTGATTACATGTCATGCCTTCTACTGTCAATGTTGTTTCTTTCATGATGATGATCCTCCTTGTGTTTTTAATCGTAATGCGTTCAAGACGACAGACACCGAACTGAACGCCATCGCCGCACCGGCAATCCATGGGGCAAGTAACCCCGCTGCAGCGACCGGTATGCCAAGACTGTTATAAGCGAGCGCCCAGAACAAGTTTTGACGAATGTTTTTCATCGTCAAACGGCTCATATTCATCGCCCGGCTCACACCTTCAATGTCATGCCCTACAATTGTAACATCTGCCGCCTCGAGTGCGACATCTGTACCGCTCCCAAAAGCAATCCCGACGTCTGCGACCGCAAGGGCAGGAGCATCGTTCATACCGTCCCCCACCATGGCGACACGGCCTGATTGCTTCAAGCGTTCGATTTGGTCCGCCTTCTCGACCGGAAGGACTTCGGCAATGACATGATGATGCGGAAGGCCAAGTTCGTCGGCAATCGCATAGGCGACTTCTTTTCGGTCACCCGTCAAGACATACACGTCACGTGTTTGGCTAAGTGCTTGCACGACATCACGGCTTTTCGGTTTCAATTGATCCTGTAGTCCGAACGCCGCGACAATCCCGCTCTCATCTGCGACATAGACCGGGGTCATCGCCCGCATCGACCAATCTGGCAAGTTGTACCCGAGCTCTTCCATCATCCGAACAGACCCGATGATGAGTTCTTTCCCATCAACGACCGCTTTGACACCACGACCCGCCAGCTCTTCCACTTTCGTCACGATACCATCACCGTGTTCTCGACCGATTGCTGCCGCCAAAGGATGTGTTGATTGCCGTTCTGCCATGACAGCACGGCGGAGCGCCGCTTCATCTCCGAACGTTTCTACCACTTCCGGTGTCCCGTTCGTCAATGTTCCTGTTTTGTCAAAAACGACGATGTTTGCTTCATTAAGTGATTCGAGTTGCCCGCCCCCTTTGAACAATACACCTTGTTCTGCCGCTCGTCCCGTTCCGACCATGATTGATGTCGGCGTTGCCAATCCGAGGGCACACGGACAAGCAATGACAAGTACTGCGATCGATGCACGAATGGCCGTATCGATATCATTCAAGAGAAACGCCCAGACAGCGAACGTGACGGCACTTATGGCTACGACAATCGGCACGAACACGCCAGAGATACGGTCGGCCTGCCGTTGAATCGGCGCCTTATCTGTTTGTGCCTGCTCGACGACACGGACGATTTGAGCGAGCATCGTCTCTTTCCCGACTCGTTCTGCCCGCATGAGGATTCGGTGGGACTGGTTGATCGTACCGCCGACGACTTCAGCCTCAACCGTTTTCTCGGCAGGAATCGATTCACCGGTCAACATCGATTCATCGATGACCGTCTCTCCTTCGATGATGCGTCCGTCCACCGGAATCTTCTCTCCTGGACGCACAACGAGAACGTCACCTACTTTGACGAGCTCAACGGCGACAGACCGTTCTTCTCCGTCAACAAAGAGGATTGCCTCTTTCGCCTGAAGCGATAAGAGTGATTTTAACGCATCGGTCGTCTTCTCTTTCGCTCGTCCTTCTAACCATTTCCCGAGCAGGACGAGCGTGATGAGGACGGCACTCGTTTCGAAGTAAAGATGCGGATTCATCGGATGTACAATCATTTCAAAAATAGAGTAAAAGTATGCGGCCGATGTTCCCGTCGCGACGAGCACATCCATGTTCGCCGAACCGCTCTTTAAGCTCTTATACGCCCCTTGATAAAACTGTGCGCCAATCCAAAACTGCACGGGCGTCGCAAGAGCGAGTTGCCACCATGGGTTCATCAGCCATGGTGCATGAAATCCGAGTCCTGGTATATGCGTCAACATGACGAGGAGTAAAGGTGCCGACAACAAGGCAGAGATGATGACTTTCCGCTGTAATGGACGCAAATCATGCGGTGGCGCCATCTCCACTTTTGGTTCAGCTCCGTATCCGATCTTCTCGATTCGGGCGATCAGTTCTTCTTCTGTAATGCCTTCATCGACACGAATGGTTGCCGTCTCGAGCGGCAGGTTAACCGTCGCTTCGACACCGTCCATCTTGTTCAACACTTTTTCAATTCGTGCCGAACAAGCCGCACAGGTCATTCCTTGTATGGATAACTCAACGGTTTTCATGAAATCCCTCCTTATTTTTTGATGCGGCTGACAATCGTCATCAATTCATCAATGTAAGGTTCCATGTTTTCCGTCTCACTTGCGTGAACCAAACACTTGCGCATATGACGTTCTAACAGTTGCATCTCAACTTGCTTCAGTGCGGCCTGAATGGCTGACGTCTGTGTCAAAATATCGACACAATAGCGGTCGTTCTCGACCATCTTTTGAATCCCCCGGACTTGTCCCTCGATTCGTTTGAGACGCTTTCCGAGTGCCTCCCGCTCAGCATCATCACGCGGAACGAGTGGTTGGTCATGCAAAAATTCATCCATGTTGATCACCTCACCATTAATATACCCCTACCCCGTAACAGTGTCAAATGAAATGATAAAAAAGGAACGACTCGTAGTCGCCCCTCTCTACTCAACTATTTTGGAATGCCTCGCTCTTCAAGACGGTTCGTAAAATCTTACCAGTCGTATTTCGCGGAAGTTCTTCGATGATCTCAATATAAGTCGGTTGCTTATATTTCGCCAACTTTGTTTGTGTGTACGCACGAATATCCTCTTTTGTCACGTCTTCATGTTTCGTGACGACGAACGCCTTCACCGCTTCTCCTTGCTCCGCATCTGGCACACCAATCACCGCTGCTTCCACGATATCAGGATGTTGATATAGAACTTCTTCTACCTCACGAGGGTATACGTTATAACCTCCGACGATGACCATATCCTTTTTCCGGTCGACGATATAGAAATAACCGTCCTCGTCACGTCGCGCCAAATCCCCTGTATAGAGCCAGCCGTCGCGGAGTGTGATCATCGTCTCTTCCGGTAACTTATAATACCCTTTCATGACGTTCGGTCCACGTACAATCAATTCTCCGACTTCACCGACGCCGACTTCTTCCCCTAGCTCGTCGACGACTTTGTTTTCGACATGAACGATTGAAGGTCCGATCGATCCCGCTTTTCGCTCGCCGTGAAGCGGGTTGAAGCAAGTGACCGGTGACGCCTCAGACAGACCATACCCTTCGAGAATTTTACATTCGAACATCTGCTCAAATGACTCGAGCAATTGGACCGGTAAACTTGCCCCTCCTGAGACGAACACGCGGACATGTTTCAACGCGGACGTATAGGCCGGTACTTTCATCGCCGTCTGCAGCAAGAAGTTGTACATCGTCGGTACTCCTGCAAAGAACGTCACGCGATGCTTTGGCACCAAGTCAAATACATCTTGTGGTGAGAACTTCGGTAAGATGACAATCGTCGCCCCACGAAGGAGTGGCGCGTTGACGATGACCGTCAAACAGAAGACGTGGAACATCGGCAATGCGGCTAACGCTTTATCCTCTGGTGTAATGTCCAAATACTCCCCGATTGAATGCGCATTCGAGAACAGGTTCTGGTGCGTCAATAATGCGCCCTTCGGCTTCCCGGTCGTCCCACTTGTATAGAGAATGACGGCAACCTCTTCTTCATCGACTTCAATGAACGTTCCTTCTGTCGCAGCGAACGCTTCCGCGAAAGGGATAAACTCAATTTCGCCTTCACGCTTCAATGCCGGTACGTCCGCATATGGGACAGAGATGACGAGTTTCAACTGAGGTAACTTCGAGAGTGCCGCTTCTGCCTGCGCGACGAGCGGTGACAAGCCAACAATTCCTTTGACGTCTCCATCAAGTAGAATGTAGGCCATTTCATCAGGCGTGTATGTAGGGTTGATCGGAATGACGACCCCTCCACGTGACAACACGGCGAAGTACGCGATCAAGAACGCTGGGCTGTTGCCGAGAACGAGGGCGACGTGATCGCCTTGTCCAATCCCTTTTTGTTCAAGCGTCGATGCCATCGCCTTGACTTGCCCATAAAACTGTTCGTAACTCACCGTGTCTTCCCCAAACACGTACGCAGCCTTTTGCGGGTGAGCGGTCACCACTTCTTGTAGTGACTTGACTAAGTTTGCCATGGTAATCCCCCTTTAAATGAATGATGATTCACTTTTGAGCCATAAAAAAGAGCACGTTGTCCGCGCTCTTTTCAATTACTTCTATTGTACATGAAATGTTTCAATAAGAAAACGCTTCCAAAAAGTTCGTTTGTAAGTGATATAATCCCGTTCGGCTTTGAACGTGAACGAGCGCTTGGAGCGACTCATCATCCATAAGTAAATCATCAATCAATTTGTGATACGCCTGCTTTTTCGGTTCCGTCGTAGCTGTAATCAATAAGATGGCTTTCGCGTGAATCGTTTCATCGGTAATCGTCTTCATCTCGCATGGATTCAACAGATGAAGGAGTGAGATGCCGTCTCGTTTTGAAATCGAGAGCGGGACGTCGATGACAGCAACCGGCTCGGCCACGTCACTCACTCCGGACGGAATAATCGCTTCTTGATTCAGGATCACTCGTGTAAATGAAGAATCGACAATCTCTTTACGTTCCAACTCTAGCCCTATCGCCATGACAGCCCGTTCAAACGTCGCTTGTTCCGTCACCCACATCCGACTTGGATCCATCCATTCACTGAGCCTTCGATACATGGTTACTCCTCCTATTTTGATCAGCCTCTATGAAAGCGTTTGCATAAATTATGATACGCCTTATTTTTTCTAGGTGCAATCCGTAGCATCAACGTTCACGAAACTGCCAAAAAAGGACGACCTCCATGGAGATCGTCCTGACCATCTTAACTAATCAAATCAACCAATTCCTCGAGTTCAACATTTCCGAAGTAGTGCTTCAGATCGAGTTGTAACAATTGCTCGCGGATGGCCGCACGTTCGAAACGAGTCCCGACGAGCGCCTGTTCGACATCTTGGATGTCACCGACACCGAAGAAATCACCGTAAATCTTCGCTTCAGTGATTGTTCCTTTGTTGACGTTCAAGCGGACATCGATCGTCCCGATTGGGAAGCGACGTTTCGACTCGACATCAAACTTCGGCGATTTCCCGAAGTTCCAGTCCCAGTTCGCATAACGTTCTTTCGAGATATCATGGACAATTTCCCAATCCTCATCACGAAGCACGTAACGCTCTGGCTGCTCTCCATCGTAAATCGAATGGAGCAACGCCTCGACGAAATGTTCCATCTCCATCTCACGCTCTAAAAATTCAGTGATGTTCGCTACACGACTACGGACCGACTTGATTCCTTTTGAGCGCATTTTCTCTTCCGAGACATTGAGCGAGTTGACGACTTCTTCAATGTTCGAGTTGAACATGAGCGTCCCGTGGCTGAACATACGTCCGCGCGTCGTGAATTGTGCGTTCCCACTGATTTTACGTTCACCGACCTGAATATCGTTACGGCCTGTTAGCTCCGCCTCGACACCGAGGTTACGTAAGGCATCCACGATTGGTTGCGTGAACTTCTTATAGTTATTGAACGAGTTGCCATCGTCTTTTGTGATGAAGCTGAAGTTCAAGTTTCCTTCATCGTGATAGACGGCACCGCCACCAGAGAGGCGACGTACGACATCGATGCCGTTCTCTTCAATGTACTTCAAGTTGACCTCTTCAGACGTGTTTTGGTTTTTCCCGATGATGATCGATGGACCGTTAATATAGAACAAGAAGTAGTCTTCATGGTCTACGTTCAAGTGTTTTAAGATATACTCTTCGACCGCCAAGTTAAGCTTTGGGTCGCGGATATCTGGATTAAAAATAAATTTCACAGTCTATTTCCTCCTAGTCGGATGTTCGTTACTCGTATTATACGAGACGAGACGATGACTCGACAAATCTTTTACTTCCACTCACCTGTCATCACTCGTTTCAAGGCGTTCGCCACCCCATACTCGTCGTGACGCTCTGTGACGTGGTCGCTGATAGCAATCAAGTCCTCATGGCTGTTCCCCATTGCAATCCCTTTTCCGGCCACTTTGAACATCGGTACGTCATTCAAGTTATCACCGATGACGACGACTTCTGATAAATCGATACCGTAATGTTCAGCGAGCTTCGTCACACCGTTTCCTTTATCTGCGCCGTGTGCCATCACTTCAATGTTGTCATTACCTGAAGATGTGACGTACACACCTTCGACTTGTGCTTCGATTTCTTTCCAAAGCGCCGTCATTTTCTCGAGATGGCTTGAGAACGCGATGAACTTATAGACACGTCCTGCTTCCTCACGAATGAAGCTCTCGATGTCGTCGACAATCTTGACGTCTTCATTGACATAATAGCGATTCTTAAAGAATTCATACATCTCGAGCGAGCGGTCGTCACCATTCGCTTTCAGGTTTTTCATCGATGCTTCAATCAAGTCGCCACGGCTCGCCACGAGTCCAGCTTCCGTGTACATCTCGTAAAAGACGTCCGCATACTTATGGTCTTGATGAAGGACTTCAATGACCTGAAGTGCCTCTTCGATCGTCAAGTCGATTTCATGAAGGACTTCTCCTGATGTGTCGAGCACGCGTCCCCCATTCGACGATACGATTGGGCAAGAAAGGCCGACCTCATCTAGAATTTGTTTCGCATTCACATAGTTGCGCCCCGTCGCAATTGCGAATCGAATGCCTGCTGCCTCTGCTTCACGAACGATTTCTGCCGTCTCGTTCGCAATCTTGGTGTGGTTGTGCAAAATCGTACCGTCCATGTCTGATACAAAAAGTTTATACGTTGCCATCTTCCATCACTCCTTTTTCTCTTTCGCTTCTAACTATAACAAAAAGAGAGGGATTCGGAACAATCCGAACCCTCCCTTCATCAAATCTCAATTTTTTTCACGCAATGCTTTCACTTGTTCCCGCACACTCTTCACACAGTCTGGCATCCCGATTCCGTCATAGGCGATTCCCGCCAGAATGACTCCAGGATATACCCGGCTCATCTCGGCACGAAGCGCTTTGACGCGATCCGCATGAAAGACGGCATACGGTGGCAGACCGTCACGAAGTCGACTGACGACTGTCTGAATCGGATCACGGTGAATTTTCATGAGACCTCGAAGATCATGTAACGCTGTCTCGATGATTTCTTCATCGGACGCTTCCACGATGTCATCTGCCCCCGGTCGACCTAAAAAGACACGGAGGACGTGATATCCTTCCGGCACGGCATGTGGCCATTTTTGGTCGATGAACGTACAAGCCGTTATCGTCACGTCTGCTTCCTGACTCGTCACAAATCCTGTCCCAACGAATGGGAGCTCGATATCTTCTTCTTTAAAGACAAGCGAGCAAGTCGCCGTCGCATGCGGTTTCATATCCGCCAAAAAGTCACTATCGACTTTCGGGAGGAACTGACGAATGAGGCGTGGTGGGACCGTCAATACGAGATGATCCGTGTCGATATCTCCACGATTCGTGAATAATCGATACCCGTCCTCACGCTCGGACACTTGCTCGACGGAACAGTTCAATACGACCTCCGTCCGTTCCAATCGTTCGGCCAGACGATCCGTGAGCGATTTTAGTCCTCGTTTTAATGAGGCAAACTGTCCTACTTTTTTCGCCCCAACTTCAGCGACCCGTTGTTCGGGACGTAGATGACGCATCCCTTCATACAAGTTCCCGTATTTCTTTTCTCCCTCGATGAACTGAGGGAATGTCGACATCGCACTCATTTGATCGATGTCCCCGGCATAGATACCAGAGAGCAACGGTTCGATCAAGCGGTCGACAATCGGGTCCCCGACACGTTCACGAAGGTAAAGACCAAGCGAGACGTCCGAATCTGGTGCTTCTACATCAGGTGGTGTCAGCAACATCTGTTTCAAGTCTTCGTGTTCTTCTTCCGAGAGCAACGTCGTCTCACGAAACGCGTTGACATCTAGCGGAATTCCCATCACTGTCTGCTTCGGAATCGGATGGAGTCCGTCATGATGGAGAACGTAAGCCTGTCCGACGCCGTTTCGAACGAGTTCATCACCTAAACCGACGTCTTCAATCAATTCTGTCATAGCTGTCTTTCGAAAAACGTACGAATCCGGTCCACGTTCAACCGCAAACTCGCCCGTCTCATACGTGTCAATCTTTCCACCGAGACGGTCTGTCGCCTCGAGCAATGTGATTGATACGTCTTCCGGCAAATAACGCTCCGCATAAAAAGCGGCGGTGAGACCTGTGATCCCACCACCGACAATCGTAAAATTACGCATGATGCACAATCACGCTTTCCATTCGATCCGCGATGGCTTCGATGAAGCTTCGCTCTGCATTTGGCATAGCTGGACGTGCGTAATGGACACCGAGGCGGTCACAGACGACTTTACATTCGACATCGTTGTCGAACAATACTTCGAGGTGATCTGCGACAAAGCCGACCGGCGTGTAGACGAACGCTTCGTAGCCATGCTTTTCATAAAGTTCAGCCGTTAAATCTTGCACATCCGGTCCAATCCATGGATCCGGTGTATTTCCTTCTGACTGCCAACCGACTTCCACGTTCGGTACACCTGTCGCCTGAGCAATCTTATCTGCTGTCTCCTTCAATTGATCTGGATACGGGTCGCCCCCAGCCAAGATCTTTTCAGGAAGACTATGTGCCGATACGATGAGACATGCTTTTTCAGCCGGTACAGGCAAGTTCGCGAACGTCTCTTTAATCGCCTCTGCCCACCAGTTGATAAACTTCGGCTCGTCATACCATGAGTCGACTGAACGGATGTCGATGCCATACTTCGCTGCTTCTTCATGAGCACGACCGTTATATGACTTGACGCTATATGACGAGTAATGAGGTGCCAAGACGACCGATACCGCTTCTTTGATGCCGTCGTTCGCCATTTGCGCGACCGCATCTTCTACGAACGGTTCGATATGCTTCAATCCGATATACAGTTTGAACTCGATTTCACCTACATGGCGCTCATTCAAGATGTCACGAAGCGTCTCCGCTTGATCGATCGTGATTTTTGCGAGTGGAGATACGCCGCCAATCGCTTCATAGCGTTCCGTTAAATCTTGGAGCGCTTCCGGCGATGGTTTACGTCCGTACCGAATGTGCGTGTAGTAACGTTCGATATCTTCCGGCTTGTACGGTGTCCCGTACGCCATGACAAGTAGTCCGACTGTTTTCATGATTCATTGCCTCCCATTTTTTCGCGTGAGTAATCGTGAATGAATGCCGTCAATTTGACGAGTACGGCTGGATCGACTTCCGGGAACACCCCATGCCCCAAGTTGAAGACGTATCCTGGCTGCTTCATTCCTTCATCCAAAATCTCTTTTACCTTCTCTTCGATGACCGGCCACGGTGCCAGTAAGAACGACGGGTCCAAGTTTCCTTGGACAGCCTTTGTGATCCCGCGGTCGCGCGCTTCTTGTACCGATAGACGCCAATCGAGTCCGACCACATCAAGTGGAAGGTCGTGCCATTCTTCGATTTGATGGCTCGCTCCGACTCCATGCATAATGAGCGGGATGTCGAGGGAACGTAATTCTTTGAAAATACGTTCCGTCGTCGGCTTGATGTAACGCGCATAGTCTTTACGGCTGAGCGTTCCGACCCACGAATCAAACAATTGGAACGCTTGAATGCCAGCATCCGCTTGCGCCTTCGCATACGTGATGACCATGTCACCGAGTTTTTCCATCAACGCATTCCATACATCCGGTTCTGCATACATGAGCGCTTTCGTACGATGGTAGTTCCGTGATGGACCACCTTCGATCATATAGCTCGCCAATGTGAACGGCGCCCCTGAAAAGCCGATGAGCGGGACTTCTAATCGTTCCCGAAGTAAACGGATCGTGTCGAAGACGTATGAGATATCATCTGGGTTTAACGGTTTTAAGCGTTCCACATCTTCCATCGTTCGATATGGATTGTCGATGACCGGTCCGATTCCGCTCTTAATCTCGACATCCACCCCCATCGATGGAAGTGGCGTCATGATGTCTTTATATAGAATGGCCGCGTCGACTCCGAGTTGTTTCACCGGAAGTTCCGTGACATATGCACAAAGTTCAGGATCATGCGTGATCTCGAATAGTGACCTCGTCTTTTTAATCTCTCGATATTCCGGTTGATAGCGTCCGGCTTGGCGCATATACCAAACAGGTACATAGTCTGTCGCCTCTCCTTTAAACGCTTTTAAAATAGTATCGTTCATACGTCGCGTCATTCCCCTCTAAATTTCTCCTACACTCTTTATTCTCGTGTTTGTGAACTCAAAAACATTATACAGAAATTAATTAGAATTATGCTAATGTGAAGCATTTTCATTGTGTTTTCTTTGTGTCATTTTTTTGTCGGAAATGTTCGGAAAGCCGAATTCAACTGACCGCGAATCAAATCGTCACGCTGCTTCGCCGATAATCGACGCTCGCGCTCTTTAATATCTTGAATTCGCCATCCATCTTCCAATTTAGTCGCCACTTCAACCAAACGCTCCACGTCATGGAAAGAATATTTACGTGAACCGCCTTTCGTACGTTCAGGAAAGACGAGACCTTTTTCTTCATAATAACGGACCTGACGCTCAGAAAGTCCCGTCAACTCAGTCACGACGCCCATCCCAATTACTTTCTTCGATTTATAGTCCATTCGCCCTCGCCCTCCTCAATAAAAAAACTATGTCAGATAATCTGACAAAATGCAATCCAACATCAAATTTTCGTTTTACACTGAAGTCAACTTTTGGAAAGCACCTAAGAAAAAGGAGGGCATGAACATGGAAGACATTCTCTATTATATGGACACGCTGTATGTACTCATCGCTGCATTGCTCGTATTGACGATGCAATTAGGTTTCGGATTACTCGAGACAGGGACGCTTCGGGCGAAGAACGCCGGTCACGTCGCGGTCAAACAAATTATCAGCCTCTCTGTGGCGGCACTCGCTTTTTGGGCGGTCGGATTCGGCCTCTCATTCGGTGACGGAACGACTTGGTTTGGAACAGAAGGATTCTTCTTAAGCGGATCGTTCACAAGCCTCGATTGGGCGAACGTATCAATCGACATCAAATTCTTATTCCAGTTATCATTCGTTGCGGTATCCCTCGCTATCGCTTGGGGTGGATTTGCGGAACGGGCTAAGCTTTCTGCCTACGTTCTCTTCGGTATCTTCTTCGTTGCCATCCTCTACCCGATTGTTGCACGCTCAGTATGGGCTGGCGGAATGCTCGGATCAATGGGGATGCAAGACTTCGCAGGTTCGGCGGTCGTTCACCTTCAAGGTGGGATGGCGGCTCTCATGGCGACTATCATCTTGAAACCACGTCGCAAGACGGAATCACTCGCTGGTCACAACCACGTGTTGACGGTCGTTGGCGGTCTCGTACTTTGGCTTTGCTGGTTCGGATTCAACGCTGGTTCAACGATGTCGGTCGCTGACGGATTCTTCGGTTACGTGGCGTTGACAACAATGCTCGCAACAGCAGCTGGTGCGCTTGGTGCTCTTGCCATTGTCATGCTCCACCGTAAAACGGCAGACATCCCGACGATCGTCAACGGTGTTCTCGGAGCACTCGTTGCTATCACAGCAGCTTGTGCGTTTGTAGAGCCTTGGGCAGCAGTCGTCATCGGTGCCCTCGCATCGATTGCAACATACGGAACAAGCATCTTGATGGCAAAATATGTGGACGACCCACTCTGCGCCTTCTCTGTACACGGCGTGGCTGGTATTATCGGGACACTCGCACTCGGTTTCTTCGCATCTCCTCGACTCGTCGAAATTACAGGTATCGGTTCTGCCGGTCTCTTCTACGGCGGCGGATTGACACAGCTCGGCGTTCAGACACTCGGCGTATTGATCGCCATGGTCATCGCTGGTGGCGGAAGCTACGCGTTCTTGAAACTCCTTGACGTCACAATCGGTCTTCGCGTTACAGAAGAACAAGAAGATGTCGGTCTCGATATCGCAGAGCATGGTGTATCAGCATATGGTGAAGTCGAAGAAACAACAGAGAAACCAGGACGCCTTCCGAAGATTCTCGGTTCGAGCGTATCGGTCATGTCTCCTAAAAAATAATTGGAACTAAGGAGGGGTTAGTCACCAAAATATGGTGACTAACCCTTTTTCGCTTTACACCAATTCAAATAACGGTAAAATGAAGTCGTGAAATTTTTACGCATCATGACTTTCACTGGAGGTATGACTTATAAACGCTCTTGATTTCGCACTATTCTTACTCGTTTTTATTTCCGTTATGATCTTCTTTTTTGTAAAGTTCATCAATCGACCGAAAAGAAGATGAACGACTATTAACATGTCAAAAAATCATCTATCGCTTAATACAAAATGAAAGACGAACGAGATGTTGTTTGAACCGTCTCGTTCGTCTATTTTTTTGTATATCTATTCGTCACTATTTACGTCAACCGTCTCAAGTAATAACGAATGACCACAATGGATAAAATCAGCCCGACTGCCGCGTCCCATGTCGCACCAAATCCAACCGAGGCGAGCACGAGCACGATGGATTGCACGATGAGTAACCGCATCGCCCACCACGAATAGCCTTCGATCCGCTCTTGACGGGTGATTGGTAGCCAGGACACAATGGAAATCGCCTCTAACCGTTTAAACAATGGAACGAGCTGTAACGCTGTCAGCCCTACAAATAGTGGTGTGACGAATCCTACATACCAACCGCCTGACATCCACATGACGATGAGCGCCACCGCCGTCAATCGAAGAATCAGGTCGAGGGAGTCGTTCGAACGAATAATCCGAAGACCGTACACGTAACGGGACGCATCGACGCGTTGGAGTACTCGTTTTTCGAGCAGCTTTGTCAGAAGTCGTCGTTCCCGCACTTCTTCTTTCAAGGTCGGCAAGTCGACGAACCAGCTGATGACTCGTTCAAACTGAGCCCGACTCTTCTCCTCAAGCGCCAACCAGTGTAAAAGTGGGATTCGTTCGTTTCGTTTTACATGTAAGAAAATGAACGGCATGAACGCGGGCACCCATGCCCACTCTGTCCAATCCATGAGAAGACATGCGCCGCTCACGAGCGCGAACGGGACGATGAGCCATTCGCGTACCCCTTCCACTTTTGCCAATCGACCTGCAGCCGACAGTAACATCATCGTGACAACGAACGATAATACCTCAATTCCCGTATAGCTCTCCGTCCGCACGAGAAGCGGCAATAAAATGAGTAAGACGAGAAGTGCTCGGATTGTCGCAAAGCCGATATTGAACAAGCGCACACCAATCATATAGGAACGAATCATCCCTAGTTCCGGGAGGAGGAACACTTGATCCGCCTCTTGGATAAACGTTCTCGGACGATGACCGAGCGGGATGAGAATGAGAACCGCTGCGGCAATCCACACCCCCGGAAACGTCCCATCAATTCGTTCTAAAAAGTTGTTGTAGACGAATGCCCCGTAAATCAAAGTGAAGTAGAGTGTGAACAAGAGTCCGCCGTTTGCGACGTAGCGACTATATTTGACGACCTCTTCCATCCAGTTGCCGAGTCTTGATGTAAATCGATTCATGACGACCGTTCCTCCGACGCAATCGCCTCTACATAAATGTCATCGAGTGTCGCATCAGGTGACAATTGATACTTGTCTCGCAACTGTGCGGCCGTCCCGTTCGCGATGACGACACCTTGATGAAGGAAGACGAAACGGTCGCAATGCCGCTCCGCTGTCTCAAGAATATGGGTCGACATCAAAATCGCACAGTCTTGTTTGTACTCATCAAACAGTTGGAGCAACTGACGAATCGCTAGTGGATCAAGACCGACGAACGGCTCATCGACGATGAGGAGCGGCGTCTTCGTCACAAGGGCGCATAAGATCATCGCCTTTTGTCGCATCCCTTTTGAAAAGACGGACGGGAACCAAGTAAGTTGTTTTTCCATTCGCATTTCTTTTGCTAAACGCTTCGTCCGTTCGGTCAATTCTTCAGGACTTACGTCATATGCTTTCCCCATCAACTCAATGTGTTCTTGTAAGGTTAACGTCTCGTATAAAATCGGTGTCTCCGGTATGTAACTTACTTTCTTACGATACCTTTTTTCTGAAGACTCTAATGTTTCTCCATCAATTTCGATTTTTCCGGATAGTGGTGACAAGAGACCCAAAATGTGTTTGATCGTCGTCGATTTTCCAGCTCCATTTAGCCCTATCAACCCAACGAGCTCTCCTTTTTTCACTTCAAACGAAACGTCGTGCAAAACTTGCTTTCCGATATATCCGCCGTTCAATCGATCGACGTGCAGCATGAAAACCACACCTTTCATTTTCAACTTTTTTTCGTGGTATATGTTTTAAATGTTGTCACATGGGAATAATCTGAACTGTAAGGCATTTTAAAATAAAACATCAATACTCCCATTGTTCCACAAAATCGTTGAAAAGAACAATGGGCAAACAGAGGAAGGAGAAATGAATGATGGGGTTTATTCTTTATTTGATTATCGGGGGTATCATCGGTTGGTTAGCAGGATTAATTCTAGGTAAAGACGTACCAGGTGGAATCATTGGTAACATCATCGCGGGGATTATCGGTGCTTGGTTGGGTGGACTCATCTTCGGTGATTTCGGACCAATCGTAGCGGATATCGCGATTATCCCAGCTCTTATCGGTGCGATTATCCTTATTTTGATTGTATCGTTCGTCATGAAATCAATGCGTAAAAAGTAATTATTTATGTACAGGAGGGGCTTCCAAAATGGAATGTCCCTCTTTTTTCATTGGATCAATAAATACATCGCGTCATTTTTTTCAATAAACTGCTTCTCTGTTTCAAGACCAAAGAACGTGAAGAATGATTCGAAGAAGGATTGACCGTAATCCCACTCTGTTCCGAGTTTGTGTTCTGTCTTTTCATTTGGTTCGCCGAGTAATGCAACCAAGTCGTCTGGTCGTTTATCAAGATCGATTAAAACTGACTGCACGTCTCCCTTTTCAAACACGACAGTCAATCGCTCATAATCCCATTCATCGTCACGTTTCCCATCTGGCTCTCCTAACGTTTCTTGAACCTTTCCTTCCGATTGTCCAATCAACGAATCAATCGTTTCTAACGGATGACCGGTTTGCGCTTCTACTTCGATCTCAATCAACTCTGCCCGCTTCAAATCGAACTGTCCCGCAATCGCTTCACTCGATTCCGGCATCAATGCATACTCGAGCGATTCAGGAGATGTTAATTGAATCGTCTCTGTTTCGGACACCGTCTCACCATTCGCCACGGCGACCGCCTTCACATCATAACTTCCTGGCATCTTCTCAAACGTGAATCGTCCGTTCGCTTCATCAATCCGACCGACGCGCTGCCCATCGACCCAAATATTCGTCAACGGTACGTCTGAAGTGACATCGATTCGTTGTGGCAATAACTCAATCCGATAATCTGAAAAGCCAAAGCGCCCTTCACCTGTATCAATCAATCGAAACAGCCCTTCCGCTTCCATGCCTTTCGTCCGATTCGCACGATCTTGTGCGACTTCGGCGATGGCATCGCCACGAATGGATTTTTCATCGTTCAGCCAGCCCATAAACCGCAGTGCCTCAGCACGCGTTAACGTTTCGCCTTGATATTCTATCTTTTCCTCAAAGAAAGCACGGTCTTCCTCTAATAAGGCCTCTTTAAATGCGACGTGAATCTTATCTTGCTCCGCCGCTGGTTTGTATCCATATATATAGAAGACAATGGCTCCGACTAAAATAGTGAAAATAGATAATAGAAGAATCATTTTGGAATGACGTTCTTTCTTTCGACTTCTTGTATACGACATCTTTTCGCCTCCTTTCTTCAGTGCTTACTTCAAGTATAAAAGGAATCATTCTCTCTTCCAATCGTTCTTGCGCCTGAATTTCCGTGGTATGATGAAACAGAAATGACTTTTTAGAATGGAGGAATATAGATGCATACCGATCCAACCTGTATCTTTTGCAAAATCGCTCAACAAGAAATCCCGTCGTATCGGGTATATGAAGATGAGGCGGTCGTCGCTTTCCTCGACCTCTCGCAAGTGACAAAAGGTCACACGCTCGTCATCCCGAAACATCATGCGAATAACGTTTACGAGCTACCTGAAGAGGTCGCAGCGGACGTCTTCAAACGCGTCCCGACCATCGCGAAGGCCATTCAACGCGAAACAGGGGCAATCGGCATGAACGTCTTGTCGAATGCTGAGGAAGTTGCCGGACAAACGGTCTATCACTTCCACATTCATTTAATTCCACGTTTCGGACACGAAGATGGATTCGGAGCAAAATGGATTACACAAAATGATGCTTTCACATCTGAAGAACTCACAACCCTCGCATCGAATATTCAATCACACGTTTAAGACAGACCGAGACCCGTCAATCGATGACGGGTCTCGTTTTTTATGATTGATTGATTGAATCAAGGTGACGTTTCCGTTCTTCTTCTAATTGCGCTCGCTCGACCTGAAGTTTGATTGCCACTTCGTATAACTGTTGACGCGTCTTAACAGATGTCGCTTGTTCAAATTCTTTTCGTAATTCGGTTAGACGGGTATCTATTTCAAGCATACGTTTTTCTCGTATCGATTCTTCGCGTGCCTGCTCTGTTTGTTTCGACGCTTCATACCCCGCCTCTAGTGTGTTCATAATGGAGTCGGCCCAAGTGTCATCTCCCAGTCGTTTCGCAGCGAGATACAGGTCAAGCATGTCATCTACCCAACGCTTCGCTTTCTCCACTGAGGATCACCTTCCTTTACCTGTATTTTAAAATAAAATGATTTTTCGGTCAAAATTGAATGTTCTGAAAAATTTTATTTGCGATATAGGTTTTTAATCACTCTTTTTTGGTAAAATAATATGAAAAGAATGTAATTCGGATTATCCGAGCTTGAGGAGGGGAATGTTTTGTCGAGTCGCCAACGTCGAGATTGGATTGCTTTCGGCTTTGTTTTAGCATTTTTAGGAGTTGCCACGTTTAAAAAACTGGCGAGAGGTACCGCAAACGATGCTGCTGCTCAACAACATCGAGCATCCACAATCACTACGCTAAAAGAACAATTTGGGAATGTGGCGAAACATGCATCGCAAGTTGCCGCCGCAGGGAAACTGCAAGGAAAAGAATTGACTGATCAAGTGAAAGCCGAAGTCGAACGCTATCAACAAGACATTCAGCCTTCAGTCGAGCGAATTCAAGGGAACCTTCAGGAACTCTCGAACGTACAGTCTGCTATGACTGACAACACTGTCAATCAAACACAGTGAGTGTTTGAGGTCATCGTCCGTCGATTACTTTTGATTTTTTATCCGGAAAGGATGGATCGAAATGGAACACGAAAAAGAATTCACTGGCCCTGAGGCCATGCTCTATAGCCACAAAATTATTCAATTGAGTAAGGCTTTGTGGAAAACCGTCGAAAAAGATTGGCAAAACTGGATTAAACCATTTGATTTAAACATCAATGAGCACCACATCTTATGGATTGCCCACGCGTTAGGCGGCGCATCGATCTCTGAAATTGCAAAATATGGCGTCATGCACGTCTCGACCGCTTTCAACTTCTCGAAGAAGTTAGAAGATCGTGGATTACTTACGTTTTCGAAAAAAGAGACGGACAAGCGAAACACGTATGTCCAATTGACACCTGAAGGAGAATCGTTGTTGCTTGAAACGATTCACGCGTTTGATCCAGAAGGAAACGGCGTATTCCGCGCTTCACTTCCGCTCCAAGAACTTTATGGCAAGTTCCCTGACTTAACAGACATGACGGCCATCGTGCGTCGTTTATATGGGGACAACTTCATGGATATCTTTGCTGAAACATCAAAAATGATCACAGAAGAGGCAGGCAGACGTCCTGATGAGGATGAACTCAGTCAAGAAGCCTAACCTGCCGATAGAGTGGCTCTGTGACGTCTAACTCGATTCCTTGACGGACGCATGCCCCAAGAATCGTTTTCACGTCGAGCCTTGAATCTAACATACCCACAAAATGGACGAGCAACGGTTCTATGGACGTAAACCCATAGCGCATTTGCTCGTTTTGTCGTGCCCGAATATCCTCAAGCAACTGATAAAACGCCTCTACATCCTGCTTCGTCAAGTTCGCTCGAATCACTTCATATTCAAACGGACGTTCTGTCCAATCAACAATCTCGAGTAAGATCTTCATCTGATATGATAAATGCTCGACCTTCTCTTCTAGTGACACTACCCTCACCCCATCATTTCACATTCTATTACATCATTATACGACAGGATTGTGTGCTATGATACTGTACAGACAAGAGAACAGCTGTCATGATTAGGAAAATGTGATATAGTCGGACTTAGAAACTTTAAAGAATTATTAGGGGTGGAATACATGTCAAACGGAATGACAAACGAACCAAAAAAGCAAGATAAAAAATTCTCAACCGGCGCTCTCGTCGGTGCATCTGCACTTGCACTGATCATCGGTGCTGGCGGCACATACGCAGCGACAAGCGCAGGCGGCGGAGAATCAGACGATTCAGCAGTCGTCACATATAAAGGCGGCGAAATCACACGCGGTGAAATCGCGGACATGAGTTACGACCGCATGGTGCCACAACTCGCATTCCAAGAGACGATGAATGCACTTCTTGAAAAAGAATATGGTGACCAAGTCGAGCAAGAAAAAGTAGATGAAGAGTTCAGCAAAACAGAAGAACAATTCAACTCAAAAGAAGAATTCGAACAAGCGATTCAACAAGCCGGCATGAGCGGCACAGAAGAGTTCAAAGAAGCGCTTCGCGGACAAATGCTTGTCGACGCAGCAAAATCTGAACTTGTCGACGTGACGGATGAAGAAGTTGAAGCACAGTTCGCAAAAGAAAACGTGGAAGTGGAAGCTAGCCACATCCTCGTCGAATCAGAAGAAGAAGCACAAGACATCATTAAACAGTTGAATGACGGTGCAGACTTCGCTGAACTCGCGAAAGAAAAATCAACAGATACAGGTTCTGGTGAAAAAGGTGGAGAGCTCGGTTACTTCTCTACAGGCACGATGGTACCTGAATTCGAAGAATATGCATTCAAAGAAGACGTGGTTGGAAAAGTCTCTGAGCCAATCCAATCGCAATTCGGTTTCCACGTCATTAAAGTGACAGACCGTAAAGAGAAAGACTTGAAACTCGAAGACGAGAAAGACCGTATTCGTGAAGAGTTAGCAACAGAAAAATCAGCTTCTGTCGATGCAAACAAAATTTACGCGGAGTTGATTGAAAAATACAACGTTGACGTAAAAGATGCAAAAGCAGAGCAACAATTTGACGCTGTCAAAGAAGCAATCAAAAACGCAGACGAGTCTTCTGAAGAGTCGACTGAACAATAAGACAAAAATGGCACTCCGTAATGGAGCGCCATTTTTTTATGGACATATTATAACTTTGGACGATAGAAGGCACGGTTATCGAGTGCCATGACACGCTCCGTAAACGTACCCGGTTCGACACCTTCATACGCTTTCTCGAACATGTTCATCCGCGCGTCGATGTTGTCGATGAAGAATAACATCTCCGCTTCAGGGAGTTGTGGCGTGTTCGCCGATCCCCACTCCGGTTTCCCATGATGACTTAAGACGAGATGTTGCAACAACGTTGTCACTTCTCGGTCCGTCCCGAGCTCACGTGAGACGACTTCTAGTTCAGATGCCATGAGTGAGAGATGGCCGAGCAACTTTCCTTCAAGCGTATACTCTGGGGTAATTGCATCCGATAACTCGATGACTTTCGCCAAGTCATGCAAGATCACTCCTGCAATCAACAGGTCTCGGTTCAACGATGGATACAGGTCACACATCGTGTCCGCAAGCTTCAGCATCGACATGACGTGGAATGCGAGTCCGGAATAGACTGCGTGATGATGTCGCACAGCAGCCGGATACGTGAAATATGCCTCTTCGTGACGATTGACGACTTCTTCAACGAGACGACGAATCTCATCGTGTTGAAGTGACGTGATGAACCCACGGATTGTCGTTTCAAGTTCCGACTTCGGAATCGGCGCCGACCGAACGTACGGAGCGATATCGACTTCTTGCTCGATGATTGAAATTTGCTTCAACTTCAATTGCGTCCGTCCACGATAGTCCATCACTTCACCGGCCGCATGGACGATTTTTTTCGTCGCATACTTTTCGGTATCCGAACTATCCCATAATTTCGTTTCGATTTCGCCACTCTCGTCGCAAAGGATTAATGTTAAATAAGGCTTTCCGTTCCCGGCAAGTCCCTTATACGATTGTTTGATCATGACATATTGGTCTAGCGTGTCGCCCACTTTGAGCTGACCGATTTTTGTCGTCAATGAAAGCACCTCTCTCTTGTTCAGTACCTTCATCTTATCGAAACTTTGCGACAGATGCCAACATTCCTGACAATTTGGGAATACTACTACTATAGCGAATTGGAGGAATAGACAATGGAATGGGATTGGTACACGCGCCCCGAGGATTATGTGGAAGTAGATTCTCGATATGCACCGGCCTATACGTATTGGCTCGAGCAGTTGACGACCGCAAGCGTCACAAAAATCGTGGTCGAGGATGGTTATATGTACGGGTCACTCACACTCGACTACGAGCAGTTAGAACGTGAGCCGCAGAAAATCGGGCACTATTTTATCGGTCCTGATTTTTTATGGACAATTGGATTTGACGATTTGCATCACGAATCGGTCCTTGCGAAAGACTGCAACTCACCGATTGAAGCGTTCTATGAATTGCTTGCCGAACGGATGAACAATTACTTTCACGGAATCGATGAATTCGAAGAACGACTTCTCGTGGCACAGCGAGAAATGGCAGGACAAGTTCCTGCCACGTTCATGAATGAAATCTTTGGTCTTCGGAGTGAAATCGAACGTTGGTCCGACACCGTCACTCCCTATAAAGAACTCGTCATGGCAGGACGTGAGGCCTTTCTCGATATCGACCTACAAACGTTGAGACCTTACCAACTCGCGGATTATCGAGTCAGTCGACTATTGACGCTCATCAATCATTATCAAGGTGACGTCATCGCGATGACAGACCTCGCCTCGACACTTTCTAACTTTCGGGGAAATGAAATCATGAAGGCACTCACCGTCTTCACAGCACTTACGACCCCTGTCGTCGCGTTCGGTGCCGTATGGGGAATGAACTTTAAAGCAATGCCTGAACTGGATTGGCCGTTTGGTTACGCGTTCGCCTGGTTAATGATTCTATTCTTCACTCTTATCATTCAAGTATGGTTGAAACGGAAGAATTGGATTGGTTCGTTGTTACAATTCCCGAATCAAACCACTTCATCAAAGAATAAAACGAAACAAAAATCTAAAAAAACGAACAAAAGTTCGTTATAATAAAGAAAAGAGATTTGCACAGGAAAGGTGATGTTATGGAACGACTCATCATTCATGTGGACATGGATGCCTTTTATGCCTCCGTCGAACAACGGGATCGTCCAAATTTACGTGGAAAACCTGTCATCGTCGGTGGACCACCTCACAGTCGTGGAGTCGTTGCCACTTGTTCATATGAAGCGAGGAAGTACGGCGTACACAGCGCGATGTCATCACGTCGCGCTTTTGCGTTGTGTCCACACGCCACGTTTGTCAAACCACGATTCCAAGCCTATCGACAAGTGAGCGCGCAGGTCATGGACATCTTTAAATCGGTCACCCCTCTCGTCGAACCTTTATCCCTTGATGAAGCCTACTTGGACGTGACCGAAAATACGCTGTTGAGCACATCAGGTCCCTATATCGCCCGCTATATTCTAGGAGAGATCAAACGTCGTACCGGTCTCACGGCATCCGCTGGCGTCGCACCTTCAAAATTCGTCGCAAAAATTGCGTCCGGCTTTGAAAAGCCGAACGGTCTTACCGTCGTCTCACCTGAGAAAGTCGCTGATTTTCTCTCTCCCCTCTCCATCGAAGCAATGCACGGTGTCGGGAAAGTGACCGCCCAAACGCTTAACAAAAGTGGCTATCATACAATCGGTGACCTTCAACAAGCTCGTCCCGAACAACTGAAGGCCATCTTTGGACATGATCGCGGGCAACAACTGTATGAACTAGCACATGGACGAGACACGCGTCCTGTCGTCGCCACGCGCGAGCGTAAGTCAATCGGGTCGGAAACGACGTTTGCGTTTGACATCGACGACCCCGAAGAAGTATTCGAACGGGTCATTCCCGAAATGGAAGACGTGTTGCGTCAGCTCGATCGCCGCGAACTGAGTTGCCAAACCGTCACCATCAAATTAAAGACGAGCGAGTTTCAGGCTAGAAGTCATCAAATCAAATTGAATCATCCGACGCATGACCATGACGAGATTCGACGACTAGCAAGACGCCTCTTCGATGAGATGAATGTCACCGAGCCCGTTCGCTTGATTGGACTGACCGTATCGGACTTGATTCCTCGAAATGAATCCACACGTCAACTGACATTTGACGAACTGACGAAACCTTCTCTTGAAGAATGAATGACCATTCATTAAAATAGAGAAAAAGGGGGTCGTGTGAATGGAGACATACACGGTGACAGGATTCGAGAATGATGGCACGCTCGTGTTGAACGAAATGTTCGAAGCAAGCGATGATCAATCAGCCAAACAGCAAGGGCTCGACATGCTTCGAGCAGCAGGGCATGAACATAAAGGCGCGCGCATCGTTCGCCGGGGACAACTCATCTATTTCGAACGTTGCAAATTACCGGGGAAATTAAAAGGAACGGCATCATAATGAAAGTAGACCGAGATTCTTGTTCTCGGTCTACTTTTTAATTTCCATATTTCTCATTCCATGCTTTCTGCCATTCCTGAATATCAGGGTGAATGTCCTCGAACGATTCCCCGCTCAAACTATATCCGCTCCCTAAACCCGATCCGTCTGTCACAGGGGATGACGTTCCCCCGATTACCTCTCCATCCACGACCATTACCGAGACAGCAGTCTGACCGGCGGGAGATTGTTCACCAATCGGATGATCTTTTACCGTAAAGTTTTCATAGTATATGGTCTTTCCAACGTATTCATCCGGTGACACAGATTGTACTCCCCAAGTGTTCTGTGCACGATCTTCCGTCAACTCATCTAAGGTTAACGTACTCATATACTCGCCTTCATATGAGACGATTGGGTACTGTTGTTTCTCAAGATACTGTTCAGCCACCCGCCCGTTCTCCGTCATCTCAGGTTTTGGTTCGGCCTTCTCTTCTTTCCCACAGGCTACTAGAAACAAGCAGAGGAAAACCAACATCCATTTTTTCATCGTCGTCCATCCTTTCATTTCCTGATCACTTTGCTTTCGTTATCCGCCCCCTAAATCCTGCTTAAAATGGAAAGAGAAACAGAATCATCAGGATTCCGACGATGCCGGTGAGTAGTTGCAACGGCACACCAACTTTGACGAAATCCATGAATCGATAGCCTCCTACACTAAACACCATCGCGTTCGTCGGAGAACCGAACGGTGTCATGAAAGCAAGGGATGCTGAAATGGCGACAGCGATGACGAACGGGACTGGACTGACCGCCATGGATTCCGATAGAGCGATGGCTAGCGGAATGAACAAGATAGCGGTCGCGGTGTTCGAGATGATTTGACTGAGGACCATCGTCGCAAGAAATAAGACGACGAGGACCCAGGCTGGCCCAAAGCCCGCGAACGACCGCCCAATCCAGTCGACAAGCCACGTCATGATGCCCGCCTTCTCAAGCGCCGTTCCTACCGGGATCATCGCGGCAATCAAGACGAGTGAAGACCATTGAATCGATTGATACGCAATGTCTAGGTGGCGCACGGCTCCGCTCATCACCATCGCCAGTGCCGCCAGCCAAACCGCAACGGTCGGATCAACCCATTCAAACACGAACAACGTCATCATCATAACCATGATCACACCTGCCGCAAGTTGATGATGACTCGACACCGTCCGATTCGCTACATCCGTCACCCGCTCGTTCGAGAGGAGTAGTCGTGCCTCTTGTTCAACCCGCTCTAAATCGTCCCACTTCCCTTGTACCATCAACAAGTCCCCTTGTTTTAGCGGCGTATCTTTCAGGTGTACTTGTGCAATTTCTTCTTGTGGGCGGATGACACGCAAGACGTTCACATGAAACTCATTCCGTAACTGGCTCTCATGAAGACATCTCCCTACAAGTTGACTCGACCCTGGAATCGTGAACATGACGATGCCACCGGTCTTGTCATAGACGTTTGTTGCCTCAACCTGCTGAAACGGAATGTGTTGTTGTTCCGAGAGAGAACGGACTCGCTGCTCATCCCCACTGACGAGGATCGACCCGGCACGCAATACGGTGTCAGCGCGAGCAGTTTCGTAATGCCGCCCTATCCCTTTCACTCGTTCCTTTAGTACGATGATACCGTCACGCGACCATTTCAATTCACTTAGTCGTTTGCCAATCAACGGATGTACCTCGTCAATCGACAGGACATACACGTTCGGGTTGATCGTCTCGATTGCACCGCCTCCATCCCATTCCCTTGAACGATAATCTTCGAGCAAGCGATTTCCGACGAGACGAAAATAGAACAAGCCGACAATCATCACGACCGCACCGATTGGGAGCAAAGAAAAGAAGCCGATCGGCACATCAATTAGACCTCGTAGCGATTCAGCTGCGACAAGGTTCGGCGGTGTCCCAATCAATGTCATCGTCCCTCCGATGCTCGAGAAGAAAGCAAGCGGCATCAGATACGTCTTTGCGGATCGTTTGATTTGTCGTGACATCGCCATGACGACAGGAATGAGCAATGCGACCGTCCCTGTGTTCGACATGACGCTTGAAAGCAAGGCGACGGTCAACATGAACAAATAAAAGAGTCGTGTCTCACTTCCGTTCGCGTACGGAATGAGTGCAGATGCCAATCGTTCCGCTAAACCGGAATGAAACAACCCTGCTCCAACGATGAACAGTCCAGCAATCATCAAGACGACTGAATTTGAGAATCCCGCCATCGCCTCACCCGGCGTCAATTGATTAGTTAGGACGAGACATAAAAGACCAATCAATGCGACCAAGTCTGCTCGGAGCCAACCTGTTATGAAAAAGAGAATCATCCCGAATAGAATGAGCACGGTCCACATGCCAGTTCACCCTTTCCCCATCATTCTACTTTCATTATAAATCCTCTATGAAAACGCTTACTTCAATCTTGTGACAATCTCATCAACAAAAAAACGGATGGCTCAATCGCCATCCGCTTTTCACATCTTATTGAACTTCGTTTTCATTTACCATCGGCGCGTAAAGCTCCTCAAGTGGTTTCATGATGATTTTCGTTACTTCTGTAACGAGCTGGTGCATGCGTTGCTCTTCTTGCATGAGCTCCATGATTAATTCGTTCTGTTGAACGCTCATCATTTTCGTTTGCGCATCCATCATTTCCTGCTCAGAGATTTCCTCTCCTTGCATTTGCTTTTGTTGAAGCGTCATTTGGATGTTACGGAAGTCAGCGAACAACTGGTTCGCTTCCGCATCCGCATTGACACGATCGTATAAAGAAGAGAGTGTTGTGAACTCTTCAGAATCGCGAAGTGCTTTCTCCAATTGGTAAGCTTGGTCGTACAAGTTTGTTTGTGACATGTAACGTCCTCCTAAATGCTATTAGGGTCTAGCTCATCATAAGATGGCAATTAACCCTTGAATCAACCCAATCATACCACCTAACAGCGCTCCAAGCCATGTTATTGCCCGGAACTCTCGTTTCGAGATCGATAAAACAATCTCTTCGAGGTACGAGGTGTCGAGTGACTGGACTTGTTGCTGTACGATTTGATCGATTTTTAAGCGATCCATAATCGTCTCCATTTGATTCGTGAAGCGCTCAATGACAATGGTGACCCCTTGAGGCACAAGTTCATCGACGACACGGGATTCGATGGACTCGGTATACGACGATACCGGTCGATCCAACAATTGCCCGATTGGCAACCGCGTGACGACTTGTTCGGTGATGCCATCGATGAGTCGAGCTTCTAATCGTTCATCAATCAACGTATCGACCGTCTTTTCACTGAATCGTTCGAACTCACGTGTAATCATCGTCGTCATGCCGTCACGAGTCGACTGACCTCGTAAAATATTGACGATTTCTGGTCGAACCATCTCGACAAAATTCATATTTTGAATGAATCCTGCGATAAACCCAAGTCGACGTTGAACGAACGAATCGACCATATGGCGAAGTTGCGCCTCACCTTCAGGAGAGTAAAAATACTCTTCCGATTTGACGAGAAGTGCTTCAACAATTTCAGGAATGACTGCCCGTACGCGGTCCATCCCTTCTTCTCCAAGCAATTCAAACAACTTCCGTTCTTTCACGTCGGCCATGACGCTCGTTAGCTCGTCACGTAACTTTTCATCCGCCGACATAAGGATGCGTGCCTCTGCGTTCGGGTAGAGGGGTTCTACGAGTTCTCGAACGGTTTTATCCGAGCGTAGCATCGCCTGAACTTCTTGTTGCGCAAAGTGTGTAATATGCGTCGTCACTTGATCATCCAGTAATCGTTTTCGCATGCCTTCCGGTGTCAATAAGTGTTTGACGACCGTTTTCCCTAAGCTAGATGCCAATTCATCCCGACGCTTTGGAATGAGACCTGGTGTAAAAGGAATCCGGAATGAACCGATATATTTCGGTTCATGTGGTCGGAACAACATCTTGATGGCGAGAAAGTTCGTCACGCCACCAATCGTCGCCCCAATCACAATCATGAGTAAAATCTTTAATAACCCGTCCAAACTGCAAGCCTCCGATCTGAAATATGATACATTGTTGATGAGGTGATAGTATTGAATACGTTTGATCGTATTAAAGCGATTTTTCCGACTGCTGTCCATCGGTCGGAAGATGCATCTGGTGACCTTGACTGGTTCGAGACGCAAGATGGTACCATATTTGGGCTCCCAACATTCGAATTGACCGAACGTGAACAACAATTGCTCCGCATGTGGGCGACCCCGTTCCTTCAGTCCGACCCACATCAGCGAAAATGGCAAGAACGCCTTCAAGATGAGACGTACCGTCTTGAACAATCGTTTCGGCTCATCTCGCTTTCGCTCCAAGAAGCAGAAGAGGAAGCGTTCGAATCATTCATCAGCATTATCCACGACTTCATGCCACATGCTGAAATCGTGTTGATCACAACCAAACATATCGAACTTATCGAACGAGACACGTTTGTCGACCTTCAGGAGTTCGAGGACGTCTTGCGTGCCATCGCTAGCGATTGCTTCATCGAAGCACACGCTGTCTATAGCGAACGTTCTCAAGGTCCTCTCGCCCGTGTGTATCGTCAACATCAACTGCTCATGCCATACGCTCGTCTATCTACTAAAACTTACCCTGCTAGTCAATTATTATACCATTATTTACTACAAGAGCAGGACTTAAAAGAGCGGAACCATATTACGGCCTCACTCATGGAGATGCTTGATCTATCGACGATTGAACTGCTTGAGGCGTTGTTCAGTCATTCATTGAACGTCTCCCATACGGCCAAAGCGCTCTTCATGCATCGAAACACGCTGAATTATCGACTTGATCGTCTGTTCGAGACGACGGGTTATGATGCACGGAAGTTCTATGACGCGAGTCTCCTTCAACTAATGGTCACGTTGCACAAATCCGATTGACGGTTTTTGTGCAACTTGTCTGTATTCAATGCAAGCGGTTTCATCATATAATCGTTCTTGTAAGCGCTATTATACACACACAGATTCTTTAGGAGGCTAACGACATGGCAGAAATTCGTTTAGAACATATTGATAAAATTTACGATGGTGGCGTCAAAGCCGTCAGCGATTTCAACTTACACATTAAAGACCGTGAGTTCATCGTCTTCGTCGGACCGTCTGGTTGCGGTAAATCGACGACACTTCGTATGATTGCAGGTCTTGAAGAGATTTCAAACGGTGACTTTATCATTGACGGGAAACGAATGAACGACGTCGCTCCTAAAGATCGTGATATCGCCATGGTCTTCCAAAACTACGCACTCTATCCGCACATGAGTGTCTACGACAACATGGCGTTCGGTTTGAAGCTCCGTAAGTTCCCGAAAGACGAGATTGACCGTCGCGTAAAAGATGCTGCTCGTATTCTCGGTTTGGAAGAGTACCTTGAGCGTAAACCAAAAGCGCTCTCAGGTGGACAACGTCAGCGTGTTGCCATCGGTCGTGCCATCGTCCGTGACGCAAAAGTCTTCTTGATGGATGAGCCGCTCTCGAACTTGGATGCAAAACTTCGTGTACAAATGCGTAAAGAAATCATCCAACTTCACAATCGTTTGGATACAACGACAATCTACGTTACCCACGACCAAACAGAAGCGATGACACTCGCAACGCGCATCGTCATCTTGAAAGATGGTCTTATCCAACAAGTCGGTTCGCCGAAAGAAGTATACGACAACCCAGACAACATCTTCGTCGCTGGTTTCATCGGTTCACCTTCGATGAACTTCTTCCGCGGTACACTCGCTGAAGGTAAATTCATCACGAACGGTGAAGAAGTCAACGTTCCAGAAGGAAAAATGAAAACACTCCGTGACCGTGGCTATGTCGGAAAAGAACTCGTCCTCGGGATTCGTCCAGAATCAATCCATGATGAGCCAATCTACATCGACTCACCAACGACACACACGTTCAAAGCGCACATCGACGTCGCTGAGCTCATGGGTTCTGAGTCTTACCTCTACGCTGAACTTGGTGGACAACAGTTCACAGCACGCGTTGACGGCCGCTCGAACATCCACATGGGTGACGATGTCGAACTCGCACTCGATATGACAAAAGCACACTTCTTCGACGGAGAGACAGAACAAGTCATCCGTTAAGCCATACAAAAAGCCTCGATTCGTCTGAATCGAGGCTTTTTCTTATCGAATCGCGTAACGCTGTTCGAGTTTGTGTTGACCGGCTTGAATCAAAGTCGATAAGATCCAATAAATCGAAGCCGAGAACAAGAGTAACGGCATGACCAAATACGTCGTTGCGGCAATTTGGTCAGACACATACGTTAACTCCTGAACCGCGATGACCGAACCGAGTGACGTCGACTTGATGATGTCGATGACCGAGTTCGAGACAGGCGGGATGGCGCGAGAGAGCGCCTGTGGGAAAATGATGTCTTTGAAACGCTTCATTTTCGGGATTCCTAGCGCGACACTCGCCTCTACCTGTCCTTTGTCGACAGAGTTGATGGCTGCCCGGAAAGCTTCCGAGATATAGGCCGCAAAGTGGAATCCAAGTCCGAAGATGAGCGCCTGCATCCCACTGAGTTGCACGAACCCAGTGAGACCGACATACAAAATCAATAATTGAAGTAAGAGCGGTGTTCCACGGAAGAACGAAATGTACGTCCGCGTGAACAACCGTACAATTTTAATCGGGCTACTATGAAGTAAAGCGATGATCAGACCGAGCGCCAAGGCGAGAAGAATCGACAGGACACTGGCGATCAACGTGAGCTGGACGGCTTCAAGATAGACCGAGCGGTTATCTATGACGGTCGTGATCAGTTCATTCATTGACTGATGTCCTCACCGAAGTACTTCTCACCGATTTCCTGCATCGTACCGTCTTCTTTCATTTCCGCAAGTGCATCGTTCAACTTCTCGAGAACGTCGCTATCTTGACGTGTCATGAATCCAGCTTCACTTGTGTTAAAGATGTCACCGACTGCTTTGACGTCATAGCCTGTTTTTTCAAGCTCTGTCAAGATGAAGAGACGGTCGTTCAATGCTGCATCAAGACGACCGACTTCGAGGTCTTGAAGCACTTGGTTCGCCCCTTTGTAGTATTTCACTTCAGCGCCAGCTTCTTCAGCCATTTGTGCATAGACTGAACCTTGTGTCGATCCGACTAATTTGCCGTCGAGGTCTTCTACGCCTTGGATGTCGTTGTTATCCGAACCAACGATGACTTGAGCTCCTGATACCGCATACGGGTCAGAGAACGCATACTTCTCTTCACGCTCAGGTGTGATGCTCATTTGGTTGGCAATCATGTCAATTCGTTCTGCATCAAGTGCTGGAACGAGTCCTTTGAAATCCATTGCCTCATACTCTACTTTATAACCGGCACGTTCTGCCGCTTCGTTCAAGACGTCGATATCATATCCCATCAATTCACCTTTATCTTTGTATGTGAACGGTGGGTATGTCGCCTCTGTCCCGACAGTGATGACTGCTTCGTCCGCTCCACTGTCTGTCTCGTTACCGCAAGCTGCGAGAAGCCCGACTGAAGCTCCGATTGCGAGTACGCTTGTTAATGTCTTTTTCATGATGATTCCGCCTTTCCTATAATCCTTATATGATTACACGGTTTTAAACAATAACCTCATCATACTGGCGTGATGTCTTCATGTCAAACAAAAAACATCACCCTATCGCTAGAGTGATGTCTCTCATCAATCGATGGCTTTCGCCTGTTTCATGACGTCCTCTTCAATTGCTTCACGTTTCGATGTCGTCTTCTCGGCACGATCCGCATGAACACTAAAGTAAAACTTGATTTTCGGCTCAGTGCCAGATGGGCGAAGGCAGAACCAAGACCCGTCGGCAAAGACGAATTTCAAGACGTTCGATGACGGCAACTCGATTGCTTCAGACGTGTTCGTCCGTAAGTCAGTCGCCACTTGTTTCTTATAGTCTTCGAAACGAACGACTTCGTATCCCCCGACTTCTTTCGGCGGATTGGAACGGAACGCTTCCATCATACGACCGATTTGTTCGAGACCGGCTTTCCCTTTCAATGTCATCGACTGTAATGACTCTTCGTAGAAACCGTACTTCTCATAAATCGACTGCAACGCATCGTAAAGCGTCCGATCGTGCTTTTTATGGTATGCCGCCATCTCTGCTGCGAGTAGACAAGCCTGAACGGCATCTTTGTCACGGCAGAAGTCACCAATCAAATAGCCGTAGCTTTCTTCATAGCCAAAGAGGAATTCATATTCGCCTGATTCCTCGTATTGTTTGATTTTCTCCCCGATGAACTTGAATCCTGTCAACGTGTTCTCAAGATGCACGCCGTATGCTTTCGCAATCGCAGCCCCGAGTTCTGACGTGACAATCGTCTTGGCGACGAAACCATTCGATGGGAGTGTTCCCGTCTCGCTCTTTTGTGAAAGGATGTACTCCATCAGGAGCGCACCTGTCTGGTTCCCGGTCAAGACGAACCATTCCCCATCACGCCCACGTACCGTCAATCCGACACGGTCCGCATCCGGGTCCGTCGCCATGAGCAAATCAGCCCCGACGCGATCCCCGTATTCCATCGCCAGTTTAAACGCAGCTTTTTCTTCTGGGTTCGGATAACTGACGGTCGGGAAAGCACCATCTGGTTCTGCTTGCTCTTCTACAATCGTCACATGGTCAAACCCATACGCTTTCAACCCTTCCATGACCGGACGGCGTCCCGTCCCGTGGAGTGGCGAATACACGATTTGAAGAGGGCTGTCCTGTACGTCACGATGAATCCGAATCGACTGGAGTGCTTCCATATAAGCCTCATCGACGGACGGGTCCACTGTGACGAGTAGTCCTGTTTGACGAAGCGCCGCCTCATCTTCGATATCAATCTTCAACTCATCTTCAATCGCATTGACGTAACTGACAAGTTCATCCGCTTCTGCTGGCGGAAGCTGTCCACCGTCTGCCCCATACACTTTGAACCCATTGTATTCAGGCGGGTTGTGACTCGCCGTGATGACGATACCACCGAACGCATTCAAATGACGTACGGCAAACGAGAGTTCCGGTGTAGCGCGCAAACTTGGGAACAAGTACGTCTTGATCCCATTTGATGCAAGCGTCCGTGCCGCCTCTAATGCAAACTCTGGTGAAAAATGACGCGAATCATGGGCGATCACGACGCCGTGACGTTTTGCTTCTTCTCCCGAAGCTGCGATAAAGTCAGCAAAGCCTTGTGACGCTTTTCGAATCGTGTATACGTTCATTCGGTTCGCACCCGGTCCGATTTCTCCGCGCATTCCGCCTGTCCCGAACTCAAGCGTCTTATAAAATGCGTCTTCTAACGTTGTCTCATCTTTTGCGAGTTCCTCAAGTTCCGCTCGTAAATGCGGCTCAAGTCCTTTAAATTGATTCCAACGGTCATACGTTTGTTGCCATGTCATGATTCATTCCCCTTTCACCCTTAAAAAATTCAATCGAAGTACTCGCCAATTGCTTCCATCTTGTATACGATGAGAGTAACGAAACCTCGAGGTGATATTAATGTTTCCAACAATGCGTGCCCAAGAATTAAAACAAATCGTGCATACGAACTCGATTCGTTTCATCGATTGCCGATATTCGCTAAACGACGCGTCCTATGGTAAATATGTCTACCGAAAGGGACACCTTCCGAACGCCGTCTTTCTCGATTTGATGGAAGACTTGTCCGGTCCGCTCGGCGAACATGGCGGACGTCATCCGCTTCCTTCAAAAGAAGCGTGGACGGCAACGCTCCGTCGCATCGGCTTGAAAAAAGAAGATTTGGTCGTCATTTATGATGACGGCTTCCCATTCGCAGCTCGTGCGTGGTGGCTCTTCAAGTGGGCCGGTCACGAACGTGTCGTCGTCCTAGAAGGCGGTATTCAATCTGGCATCACTTATTGCGGTGAGACCACGACCGACGTGCCGAACTATCCAGCGAGTGACTATGCCCCAGATTTTCAAGACGACATGATTGCGACACTCGAAGAAGTGAAAGCCGCCTCGAGCGGTACACTCTATGATTCGCGAACAGAAGATCGGTTTAACGGGACACATGAACCGATTGACCAAAAGGCAGGTCATATCCCGAACGCATTGCTCTGTTCTTATGCCGAGGCCATCACAGAGCTAGGCACATTAGAAGACTTTCACGATTTAAAAGAACTTTACAAGGATGTTCTTTCCGTCGACAATCCAATCTTTTATTGCGGTAGCGGCGTGACCGCCTGCGTCAATATTCTGGCGCTTCACGCTCTCGGTAAAGACGATGTTCGACTTTACCCCGGATCCTATTCTGACTGGATCAGCTATCCAGAAAACGAGGTCCACCCATAACGGGTGGATCGTTTTTATTTTACACCGAAGTTAATGTTATTCCAAAAAATCTTTATTTGACGCTCGTCGGTTTAATGTTCCAGACTGCATTCGCATATTCCGTAATGGTACGGTCACTCGAGAAAATTCCCGATTTTGCCGTGTTGACGATTGAGCTCTCTGCCCAACGCGAGCGGTCGCTAAAGACTTCGTCGACGCGTCGCTGTGCTCGCATATAGGAGATAAAATCTTTCAATACGAGGAAATCATCGTTATAGACGAGGAGTGAGTCGAAGATCGACTGGAACTGATATTCACCGACCTTATCGAATGTACCATTGATGAGACCATCGACCACATCTTTAATTTCTTGGTGGGCATGATAAATTTCCGCCGCATGGTATCCTCCGAACTTTTTATAGTTCATGACTTCTTGTGGGGATAACCCAAAAATAAAGATGTGATCGTCTCCGACCGCGTCACGAATCTCGATATTGGCACCGTCTAACGTACCGATTGTCAACGCACCATTCATCATGAATTTCATGTTGCCGGTACCCGACGCCTCGTAGCTCGCTGTCGAGATTTGTTCGCTCAAGTCAGAGCCTGGGAAAATACGTTCCGCCATCGAAACACGATAGTTCTCAAGGAAGATGACTTTAATGAATTGGCTCGCCCGCTTATCTTTATTGATCAACGTGGCGAGGGCATTGATGTAGCGAATAATTTCTTTCGCGTAATAGTAACCCGGTGCCGCCTTGGCTCCGAAAATGAACGTACGAGGAACCATCGTAAACGTCGGATCCGCTTGAATCTTCAAGTAAAGCGCATGGATATGAAGTGCGTTTAGAAGCTGACGCTTATAGGCGTGGAGACGTTTGACTTGAACGTCAAAAATGGAATGCGGGTCAACGACCTCTCCTGTCTCCTCCTGGATATAAGCTGCCAAATCAAATTTATTTTGTTGTTTCACATCCATCACGGTTTCTTGGAAGCTCTTATCTTTCGAGACACCCATCAACTTTTCTAAGTCGTTCGGGTGTTCGATCCATGACGGCCCAATCGCTTCCGTGATTGCGTCAGACAGTCGCGGATTCGATTTCAAGAGCCAACGTCGATGCGTGATCCCGTTCGTTTTGTTGTTGAAGCGCAGTGGGAACATCTCATATAAGTAACGCATCTCGCGCTGTTTTAAAATATCGGTATGGATTTGGGCAACCCCGTTCGTCGAATGAGAGCCGACGACAGCCAAGTTGGCCATGTTGATATGCTCATTTGATACGATTGCGATTTCTCCCATATGTGATTCCAGATGAGGATAGTTGACTAATACGTCCCGACAGAAACGTCGATTGATTTCCTCGATAATTTGATACACACGAGGTAATAGACGTTGATACATCTCGACCGGCCATTTCTCTAGCGCTTCGGCGAGTAACGTATGGTTCGTGAACGACATGACGCTCTTCGTGATACGCCATGCCTCATCCCAACCATACCCATGCTCATCCATCAAGATTCGCATCAACTCAGGAATCGCAACAACGGGGTGTGTATCGTTGATGTGAATCGCATAGTGATCGCCTAATTGTTTGAGCGACTTATTGCGCTTCATATAGGAAGCAAGCATCGATTGAATCCCCGCCGACACAAAGAAGTACTGTTGTTTCAAACGTAGTACTTTTCCTTCATACGTCGTATCATCTGGATACAAAAATTCCGAAATGGTCGCAATCGACTGTTTGTGTCGCAACAAGTCTTTGTACGTCCCTTTCGTTTTTTCTAAGTACGCCTCATCGTCAAGCGGCGACTCCGCGTTCCAAAGACGTAACGTATTCACGACGTCATTTTGGTAGCCGATGATCGGCATATCGTAAGGTACCGCTCTTACGACTTCATCCGGATGATGGACGACGCGTAACCGGTCTCCGATTTGCTTCATCTCAATCCATCCACCGAAGTTGATATCGACTGCTTTATCTTGACGTCTCGTCTCCCACATATTGCCGTCACGGAGCCAGTTGTCCGGTAATTCGACTTGATACCCATCGACTATCTTTTGTTTGAAGAGACCATATCGGTAACGGATCCCGTTTCCGTGTCCAGGTAAACTGAGCGCAGCCAATGAATCGAGGAAGCAGGCTGCTAAGCGGCCAAGCCCCCCGTTCCCAAGTCCCGGTTCTGGTTCTAACTCCGTGATGTCCGTGAAGTCGTATCCAAGATCCTTGAGCCCTTCTTTGACGAGCTCTAATACGTCGAGACTCAATAAATTATTGTATAGGAAACGACCCAATAGAAATTCAAGCGAGAAGTAGATGACCTGTTTACTATGCTTTTCTTCTTGACGGTCTCGCGTGTGGATCCATTTTGGCATGGCCTGTTCGCGTACCATCGTTGCCAAGGTTTGATACACTTCCTGCTCTGTCCCATCTTCGATTGACTTCCCATTTAATGCGATGAATCGTTCTTTAAATGCGTCGACAAAGCTCTGTTTATCTGTGAACATAAATCAAGTTAGCTCCTTCCACTCATGCGAATAAATGATATAACTCACGATATTGCTTGGCGGATTGTTTCCAGCTAAAGTCCGCGGTCATCGCCTGATGGACGAGGGCATGCCAATTTTCCTTCTCATAGAAGACACGAATCGCTTTTTCGATTGTTGCTAACATCTCATGGGCATTGTAGTTCATGAACCCGAACCCAGTCCCTTCTTGCGTGAATTCGTTATACGGCTTCACAGTGTCACGAAGTCCACCCGTCTCACGGACAATCGGCAATGTGCCATAGCGCATGGAAATCAATTGACTGAGTCCACACGGTTCAAAACGTGACGGCATTAAAAAAGCATCCGATCCAGCGTAAATCAAGTGAGCGAGTTCGATGTCAAAACCGATATAAGAGCCCACTTTCCCTGGATGTGCTGCTGTCATCTCGTGAACGATTCCTTCATATTCTGGTTGTCCCGAACCAAGGAATGCGAATTGGCATGGCAACTGACCGAGTTCTTCAAACACGCCATTGATTAAATCGAGCCCTTTTTGGTCAACGAGACGGCTGACGAACCCGATGAGCATGACGTCATCTCGAACTTCTAGACCGAGTCGTTCTTGTAACGCTCGTTTATTCGCAAGCTTTCCTTCTTTGTACGTATCGAGGTTATACGTCTGTTCGATTCGCGCATCTGTGTTTGGATCGTTCGTTGCCAAATCGATTCCGTTTAAAATGCCTCGGACGTCAACCGCGCGATGACGTAATGCCCCGTCTAAGCCTTCCCCATAATACGGTTCCATGATTTCATCCCGATAAGACGGGCTGACGGTCGTAATTTGATCGGAATGTACAATTCCAGCTTTCATATAGTTGACGAGACCGTTATGTTGAATCCCTTCGGTCGTAAAATGTTCATGACCGAACTGTAATAGTTCGCCGAGAATCTCTTCCGGGAAAATCCCTTGGTATTGCAGGTTATGGATGGTATAAACCGTGCGAATGTGTTGATACGCTTCAATATGTTGATAGTGAATTCGTAGAAAGGCCGGTAAAATGCCGGTCTGCCAGTCGTGGCAATGAAGAACATCAGGCACTTCTTCCATCTTTCCAATCATCTCAAGGACCGCCCGTGAGAAGAAGGCGAAGCGTTCCGCATCATCAAAGTGCCCATATAAGACACCGTCACGTTTAAAATAGTATTCGTTATCGATGAAGTAATACGTGATGCCGTCTCGCTCTAATTTCAAGACCGCACCGAATTGCTTACGCCAACCGACCGGAACGATGAGGTCAAATAAATACTCCATCTCGTCCACATATTCAGCAGCAATCGAGCCATATTTCGGCATGACGACACTCACTTCTTCTCCTAAATTCGCCACCGCTTGAGGGAGCGAACCGACAACGTCGGCCAACCCCCCCGTTTTCATGAACGGTGCCGCTTCTGAAGCAACATACCAAATTTTCATAAAATCCTCCTCACACCACTGTTCGTTTCGCGATGACAATCGGTTCATCGATTGTGCCTCGGATGACCTGCCCTCGTTTTACGACGACTTCCTTATCAAGGATTGCATTTTCGACGACAGCACCCTCTTCAATAATCGACTTCGATGAAATGATTGAGTTTTTCACGCGTGCGTGCTTACTCACTTGAACACCACGGAAGAGAATACTGTTTTGAACTTCTCCATGGATTTTACATCCGTTCGCTACGAGCGCTTCGTTCACTTTTGAACCTTTCAAATAGCGAGTCGGTGGCTCATGCTTGATCTTCGTATAGATGTGTGGGAAGTCATAGATGATTCCTTCTCCACGAAGCAGTCGCATGCTCTCGTTATAGTACGAAAGTACTGAATGAATAGCCTGCATTTTACCGACATAATGGTATCCGTGAACATGCAACCGATGGAGCTGTGGACGGATGACACCGTCTAACAAGTCATATTCTCCTTTAGACGTCGCTTCGTCGACAAGACGCATAAAGAGGTTTTTTGACATGATGATGGTTTCCGTATAAGCATATTCATCGTCTGGTGAAAAGCCACGTTCTGACACGCCAACGACACGATCGTTTTCGCCGAGACGAATTGGACGACAGTAGCCACACTTCTGCTCATGTGTCGTATAAGCGAGCGTGATGTCCGCCCCCATCGACTTGTGATGTTCGAGCATGTCGTTATAGTCGATTGTCGTCAATACATTCGATCCCGTAATGACGACGTACGGTTGTTTGCTGCGAATGAAGTGTTCACGGTGCATCGAGAAGTTCGCCAAATCACCGAGGTACGCTTCCCCGTCCGGTTTTAAGGCAGGTGGGAAAATGTGTAGTCCCCCTTGTGAACGGTCCAAGTCCCATTCTTTTCCTGATCCGAGATGGTCCATCAACGAGCGGTACTTGTCTAACGTGAAGATTCCCACTTGACTGATGTTTTGTGTAATCATATTCGTTAACGTGAAATCAATTAGACGATAACGTCCCGAAAATGGAACCGCTGCTAAATTGCGATGACCTGTGAATTCCGGAAACAGACCTTGCTCCGTGCCTAAGTTAATGACCCCTAATAAATCGTTCGTCAACAGTAACGCCTCCTTGCGTGTCTCTTTACTCGTATCAAACTCGTTGTTTGAAGACGGTGCCGCTTTCAATGTTTTCGTGTGGTTCAATAACAACGATTTCACCACCCGGCTCACCGACTGTCGCGCCGTCTTCAATGACTGCACAGCTTGCGACAATGGCTCTGTGAATTGTTACATCCTTCCCGATTCTAGCCCCCGGCATGATGACCGAGTCTTTCACGAGCGATCCTTCGCCGACACGAACGTCATAGAATAGAACCGAATGTTGTACTTCTCCTTCAATATGACACCCTTCATTGATCACAGACTGTTCGACGCATGCATCTTTTCCAATATATTGCGGTGTCTGATTCGGGTTAACCGAATAGATTTTCCAGTTCGGGTCATATAAATCGAATGGTGGTTCTTCCTCAAGAAGGTCCATATTTGCTTCCCAAAGCGATTGGATCGTTCCAACGTCTTTCCAGTAGCCTTTAAATTTATAGGCGAAAACATCAAGCCCTTGGAGAAGCGTGTTTGGAATAATGTTCTTTCCGAAGTCAAAGCTTGATGTTTCATCTTCCGCATCTTTAATCAAATGTTCGCGCAAGACGCTCCAGTTGAAGATATAAATCCCCATCGATGCCAAGTTACTCTTCGGATCTTCAGGTTTCTCTTCGAACTCATTGATGCGTAGGTCATCCGCCGTGTTCAAGATCCCGAAACGTGACGCTTCGTCCCACGGCACTTCCATGACGGAGATCGTCACATCGGCTTGTTTTTCTTTGTGGGCTTCGAGCATCTTCTCGTAGTCCATTTTGTAGATGTGGTCTCCTGATAGGATCAAAACGTAATCCGGATCGTAATCATCGATGTAGCTCAAGTTACGATAGATCGCGTTCGCTGTCCCTTCGTACCAATTTTTCCCCGACTGTGCTTGGTAAGGTGGGAGAATGGCTAAGCCCCCGTTACGACGATCTAAATCCCATGCCGTCCCAATTCCTAAGTAACGATTCAATTCAAGCGGCTCGTATTGCGTCAACACCCCGACTGTTGTAATTCCCGAGTTCGTGCAGTTTGACAATGGGAAATCGATGATTCGGTACTTTCCGCCAAAATGAACGGCAGGCTTCGCCGTTTTTCGCGTGAGAGGCCCCAATCGTTTTCCTTCTCCTCCCGCAAGGAGCATCGCAACCATTTCTTGCTTCATAAATAATAAGCCTCCTCAAAATCGTAATATACAACCTCTTTTACCCTTTTTCGCTCTTTCCTAAAGTATTCCTTCTCGAATTATTATATGATAACGTTTACATTTTTATTTTTTCGTAAATGTGACGATATAATGAGTAGAAAGAGGTGAAACGATGAGAGCTTGGATTGGAATCTTGTTTTTCGCAGGACTACTGGCGACTTCTTTGACGCTTGCGAATGCTTTGAAAGAAGAAATCGAAAAGACAAATGAAATTTTATCTTGGGGACAAGAACTGGTATCAGAGCAACCACTCTCGTCGAAGCATGCGATCACGCTCGCGTACAATGGTGGCGAACAGCAGATTTACTTGGCAGGTCGCCGAAATGACGTCTCTCCAAAGGCATTACCTGAACACATTCAAGAAGCCATCATGATCATTGAAGACCGAAAATTCAATGCCCATCCCGGCTATGATTTGAGCGGGATTGCCCGGGCATTTATTAATAACGCGAACGAGACATCTGTGCAAGGTGGAAGCACGATCACCCAACAGCTCGCGCGAAATGTTTACTTAACTCACGAACGGACATATGAACGAAAAGTGAAAGAATTATTGATTGCACGAGCATTAGAAAAAAGTTATAGCAAAAAAGAAATTTTGACCGCCTATAGCAACGTTATTTTCTTTGGACATAATGTTTATGGTATTCAATCTGCGGCCGATACATACTTTTCGAGACCGCTCGCCGACCTCAACTGGAACCAACTCGCCTATTTGTTGACAGTGCCGAACAATCCGTCATTGTATGACCCGCTCAATCCGTCAGATGCTTATTTCGAGCGAAAAGACCGGATTTTGACACAACTATTCGAGGCGGGCGCCATCTCAAAAAGCGCCTATGATCAATATCATGGTGTGAAACTGCAAGCCGCTTATCGAAGTCAAACGATTCAATATCCGGACTATATGGATACGGTCGTTCGTGAAGCGATTCAGTTAGTTCGCTCTCGATACGATTTGGATGATGCCGAAGCACGAGACTATTTATCGACGCACGAAGCGACGATCGAGACGTACCTGTCGACGGCCAAACAGACGAAAGCGAAGCAAGTGATGAGTCAGTTGCCATCCGGGTTAAACGGAGGATATACGGAACTGACACCACAAGGACGAATCGTGGCGATGGTTGATTCGGAAATGACACAAGTCGGTGAATTCAACCGCGCAACGCAAGCCTATCGTCAACCGGGGTCCGCAATCAAACCGATTCTCGTGTTCGCCCCATTCATTGAAGAGACGGGGGCGACGCTTGAGACGGTTCTCGATGGACGACCAGCTTGCTATGGTTCTTATTGTCCAGGTAACAGTCATAATCGCGTATTAGGCGATGTGTTATTGAAAGATGCGGTCGCCTATTCCTACAACACGCCGGCCTTGGCAGCTTTCTCCACAATCGATCAGCCACGAGCCTATGAGACGGCTGATATGATGTTCAGTCAATGGGATAAACAGGACGAGAACTTGGCGAGCGCGCTCGGTGGTCTCACGCAAGGCGTCTCTCCAAAAGAACTTGCTGCCGCCTACACACCATTCTTAAACAAAGGCGTCTATACGTCGGGTCATACGATCAAACAAATCACATTCAAAACGGATGAGCCCGCATTGACGCCTATCTTGACCGAGGAGGCAGTCTGGTCTCCCGATACGATGACTACGATGAAAAAGGCTTTAGCGACCGTCACGACATACGGGACGGGACGTTACGCGAGTAAGGTGAAACGTGATTATGAGTACCTCGGAGGAAAGACAGGGACAACAAACGATAATAAAGATATGTGGTACGTCGGACTTACAGATCAAACCATCACCGCGGTTTGGCTCGGGGCCGACACGCCCCGCCCGTTCCCCGAACTCGCCAACCGTGCTTACCCGGCAATCATCTGGACAGAGGCGCATTAATCAAAAAGAGTCAGCCGATTTTCATCAGCTGACTCTTTTTTGATGACTTACACGCTGCGTTCGATGCGCATGCGATAGCTTCCCCAGTGTTTCAATAATTCATCGTGATTTATGAGTTTCCATGGGTTAAAACGAACTTGACCGTGCTTGTTGAAATATAGTTTTTCTCGAACACAGTAGCTGGCGTGAATAAGTTGCTCTTGTTCGTTCCAAAAAGTAAGGACGTCACCTGCTTCCGGAACAGCATCCGTTACCGTTTCAAAACCGCTCTGCTGAATCGTCTGAAGAAATGTCTCCGGATGAATCCACTGGTGAATCATCCACTCATGTTGTGTAGCTGCGAATAACGTCGCTGCCAGACAGTTACTCCCTTCATATATCGGAAATGTGTTCGCATATGTAACGAGATGTGCTGGTGTCCGTTCATCACATCGTTCCCCTTCCCACGTATCCCATTCTTTCGCATAGCGATAGATAAGCGAATGACGGGTTTCTGTCGAAAGCTTGTTCCAGTTCGACTCGTCTAAGACGATGAAAGATTGCCCATCCTTCTCCACGATCGCGTCATCGGATACCTCATTCCGCTGTTCAACCGTAAGAGGTAACACAAGCCCACGATTCGTCGTCACCTGATATTCAAGAAGACGCGACTTGACGTCATGTCGTAAACCATCAATCGCGTTTGACGGGGCATGGACAACATGTGTGACGCTTTCCTCCATCATCCATGTCAGATAGGCATTCGAAAGATGCGGATTTTTATAAGCGGGGTGACGGGAAAACTCTCCTCTCGGTAAAATGAGGACACTACTCGGCAATTCTTCAAAGAAAGTAGAATCGATCCAGTACAACGTTTCTTTTGGAACAAATGTCTGACACCACGCCTCTATTTCATCAAACGTCGGCTCAAATATCTCTCTCATAAGATGATGTCCCCGACAGAGTTAAACAGCCGCAGAATCGACCATCCTAATCCACTGATCAATGTCGCCCACATGACACCTTGCATGAGCAACAAGCCGATCGCTCGGGGAACGGACATCGATTGACTCACTTGCCAGACGTAGTAAAAGAGATACATCAATAACGTACAGACGAGGACGGCCATGACGGCAAGTAATGTATTGAGAAACAGAAAACTGATCCCAGAACCAATGAGGAAAATAATCGCCCCAGGTTTAAGCCGATGGAGTGACGTCCCGTTTGTTTCTCGCGCAAAAAAAGCGAAGCCGAGTTGATTGAACGTATCGGCGACCAGTTTGAGTGCACTAAACAACATAAAGAAGATGGTGAAGAACACGACAAGTACGAATACTTTCGTTTCTTGCACGGATAACAGTTCGATGATTTCACTATATACGCCAATTTGATTCAGCCACTGGATCACATACTCGGACGTCGCAATCGCAAGTGACATGGAAAACAAAATAATTCCGATGAGTGGTGCATAGCTCAGTAAGTACACATTTGTTTTCATGTTCCTTCTCCAATTTCACAGTAATTTCTTATATTCAGTGCAATTCTACTACCAAGTATATTATACTATTTATAGTTATGGAGATTAAAAGGGGGATTTTTGGATGGGCCTATTATTGATGGTTGGAATCAGCGTCGTCTTCCTCGCAGCGATTTTGACAGCTGGATATAACCGTAAACCTGAGGGTAACGAATAAGAGCCGGGATTCGTAAGAATCCGGCTCTTTTTTTATTTCAACCCTGCATATCCCTGTTGGCGTAGAGCCTCATATACAATGATGGCAGCTGTATTCGACACGTTCAATGAACGGACGAGGTTCGATTGTGGAAGACGGATACAACGGTCTAAGTTGTTCTCAATCACTTCCATCGGTAATCCTTTCGTTTCACGACCGAATACAAAGAAATAGTCGCCTTCTACGTCCGAAACGTCTAAATCACTCGGATATTGTTCCCCATACTTCGTGATATAAAAGAACTGTCCGTCCGGATGCTTCTCCCACAATTCTTCTAACGAATCATGATAACGTACATCGACAAACTGCCAATAATCTAACCCTGCACGCTTCAACATTTTATCGTCTGTCGAGAAACCGAGCGGACGAATCAAATGAAGAACCGAGTTTGTCGCCGCACACGTACGTGAGACGTTCCCTGTATTTGCTGGTATTTCTGGTTGAAACATTACGACATGAATCGCCATAGTTCATTTCCCTCACTTTTTCATTTCAAATTCAAGTAGGCGTTGCTTTTCAGACAACCCTCCTGCAAAGCCGACAAGCTTCCCACTGCTTCCAATCACCCGATGACACGGAAATAAAATCGGTAACGGATTTCGGTTGAGCGCCTGGCCGACGGCACGAACAGCTTTCGGCCGACCGATTTGTTCTGCAATTTGTTTATATGTCCGTGTCTCACCATATGGAATCGTCAACAACGCATCCCATACTTCCTGTTGAAATGGTGTTCCCTTCATTTCGATGTAGGCACGATCTGATTCATGGAATCCATGCTGCTCGACGCGCATCATGAGATGTTGTAACCAGTCAGGGGCTTCTTCTGTCGGTTCATGTGTGGTGAACTCAAGAGCTGTCAGTTTGCCCGCTGCGTTTAATTCATACGCTAACGGTCCCCATTTAGACGACACGATCTTCATGTGCCCACTCCTCTCGATAGATACGAATCTCTTCATGTACCATGTCAGATACTTCTTTACATTCAATCTCTTTAAAAATCGATTCGGCATCGGGACCAAGAATCGCACCGATCGCCCATACCGCAGTCGCTCGCATGTCTTCACGTTCATCGTTTTGGATGAATTCACGTAAAATCGGGATTGCAGATGGTTCCCGATAATGTGCGAGCGCCAAGATCGCATTTCGCTGAATCGGTTTCTTTCCACGCCATGCGCCAGATAAATGTCCGAATTTTTGTTTGAACTCTCGGTTACTCAATGTCAAGAGCGGCTCTAACAGCGGTTTAACGATTTCTGCTTCCGGTAATAGTTCTTCGTGGTGACGCCAATCCTTTTTACGGTTGTACGGGCAAACTTGCTGGCACGTATCACATCCGTATAAGCGACCTCCGAGCTTCGAACGAAACTCTCGTGGCATCAACGTCTTCATTTGTGTCAAATAGGCGATGCAGCGTTTTGCATCTAGTACGCCCGGTTCAACGAGTGCTGTCGTCGGGCAGGCCGTCATACATTTATTACAGTCGCCACATCCATCTTCAATCGCTTCATCCGGCGGCAAGTAAACGTCTAAAATCATTTCCCCCAAATATAAGTATGATCCTTTTTCAGGTGAGATGATGGAGCAGTTTTTTCCGCTAAAACCGATTCCGGCTCGTTCAGCGACAGCTCGGTCTACGAGCTCACCCGTGTCGACCATCGAGCGCGTACGCACTCCAGGAACCAACTCTTCAATGTACGTTTGAAGCTGCTCTAATCGATTGCCGACGGCGCGATGGTAATCCAGTCCCCACGAGGCTCGGGCAAATAGCCCACGTCTCTCTCCAGCGACACTTCGTGGTGCATCCTTCAACTTACTTGGATAGGCAATCGCGATGGCAATGATTGACTGGGCTTCTTCAAGTAAAAGTTCCGGGTTTGTACGCTTCTCTAGGTCGGGCTCTTCAAACCCAGAGGCAAACCCTTTCTCTTGCTGCCGAATAAGTCGCTGTTTCATGACGATGAACGGATCAGCCGTTGTCACTTTCAACTCGTCAATCCCGATGGTTTCGGCATACTCGAGAATTTGTTGTTTTAATGTGTATGGGTCCATTCCGTTCACCTCCTTTATATATTTTCGCATACAAAAAATCTCTCCGCCACTCGGCAGAGAGATGTGAAGCGGGTGAAGAGAATCGAACTCTCGTCATCAGCTTGGAAGGCTGAGGTTTTACCATTAAACTACACCCGCATGAAATATTGTTGTCGTTCAAGCGACTACAGTTAATATACACCTATACCATTAAACTGTCAACAAGTATTCGTAAGTTTTTCTAAAATCACCGAAAAAAATATTTCAATATACCTTAATCACTAATATTATGTTTGTACAAATAACGATTCAAGTGGTCTGATCACGCGAAATGCTCGTCCATGCCCTTCTGTCTCGGCATATGTCAACTCCATCAAGCGTTCTGATTGATACATATTGATCTAAAGGAAGCAATCTTAGGTATGGTTATTTTGCCCTCACTCCTTCTCACAATGGAGATTCATTCAAGTAAGTTTCAGGATACTCTTTCTAAAATCAAATATTCTGTCGTCGCAGCCACTCTTGTTCGTGAGAAAACAAGAAGCTCCACTTTTTCTTAAGAATCCAGTCAAATATTCGAATCACGTCTACGTGATCAGGATAGCGAGAAAGAAAAGTCATCGCCACAATCAACGCGTCGTCCTCAACGATTCGCTTTCGACTGATCAGTTGCCGGACACGTTGGATTATAATCGGAACAGCATGTTCATCTCCATGAACATCAATTGCGCACAGTGCACTATACTTCACTTCAATCGAACGACGACTCATACATTCAATAAATAGAGGTAATAGCGACTCATCGCCGAGTTGTGTAAGTGTTCGAATCGCAGATGATGCTACGCCTCCGTTCTGATGTTCCGCTAGCTTGATAAGAGACGGAATCGTTTCCTTATTTCCTACGTACGACAGTTCCCCAACAAGATATTGAAGAGCCATTGCATCATGAGCTTGAACCGCTAATTGGGTACGTAAGAAACATTCGGCTTCAATTGGATCACAAAGATGAAACACCTGAATAGCATCATATTTAACCTGCCAAGCGGAGTGTGTCGCATACGGAACCAATTGTTTTACAGATACAATCCCTTGATACCCATCGTCTAGTGTTGCGAGATGCCCTAATAAACTCGACAATACATATTTGTTCGATTCAAGACCTAACCGATCAACGAGAAACAAAAAGACATCACGATCACCTAGGTGTCGCCCAATATGGTAGAGGATAAAATATAGCGAGTCACGTTGTTCATGCGATTCTAATCGCTCGACCAAATCGATTGCGAGAGGAATAATAGTCCGGTCTTGTAGCGTCTCGGCATAACGAAATGCATGCCACGAGATGGAGTCATCACTCGTATTTGTATCACCTTGGTGATTCATTCGTTCGATTAAATCGAGTAATTGTTGCTCCGTCATATCAAGATCACCTCAATACATTTTTATATACAAAAAAGACCCTAACCTCAGTTAGAGTCATACGGATACCGGTGGTCGGAGTCGAACCGACACTCCAGAGGAACACGATTTTGAGTCGTGCGCGTCTACCAATTCCGCCACACCGGCATATTATGTTGGAGGCGCCAGTCGGAATCGAACCGACGATAGAGGAGTTGCAGTCCTCTGCCTTACCACTTGGCTATGGCGCCAAAAAGTCATTGGAGCGGAAGACGGGATTCGAACCCGCGACCCCGACCTTGGCAAGGTCGTATTCTACCACTGAACTACTTCCGCAAAATGGCTGGGCTGGAAGGGATCGAACCTTCGCATGTCGGAATCAAAATCCGATGCCTTACCACTTGGCTACAGCCCAATAATAATGGGGCGACTGAAGGGAATTGAACCCTCGAATGCCGGAATCACAATCCGGTGCGTTAACCACTTCGCCACAATCGCCATGATTAAATTAAAACAGGGGCAGCAGGAATCGAACCCGCGCTGACGGTTTTGGAGACCGTAGTTCTACCGCTAAACTATGCCCCTAAGTGGTGGGGGGGGGCGGATTCGAACCGCCGAACCCGAGGGAGCGGATTTACAGTCCGCCGCGTTTAGCCACTTCGCTACCCCCCCACATATGGTGGCTTTGGACGGAATCGAACCGCCGACACAAGGATTTTCAGTCCTTTGCTCTACCAACTGAGCTACAAAGCCATATGTAGTCTTGATTTTTTAAGAATAAAAATGGCGGTCTCGACGGGATTCGAACCCGCGATCTCCTGCGTGACAGGCAGGCATGTTAACCCCTACACCACGAGACCGGACATTAATTGCGGGGGCCGGATTTGAACCGACGACCTTCGGGTTATGAGCCCGACGAGCTACCAGACTGCTCCACCCCGCGACGATATAAAATTAAATGGTGACCCGTACGGGATTCGAACCCGTGTTACCGCCGTGAAAGGGCGGTGTCTTAACCGCTTGACCAACGGGCCAGTGTATGTGTCTTCTAAGTAATTTTAAGTGGCGGAGACGGAGGGATTCGAACCCTCGCACCGGTTTCCCAGCCTACTCCCTTAGCAGGGGAGCCCCTTATAGCCTCTTGGGTACGTCTCCAAAATAAAATGGCTCCGCAAGTAGGATTTGAACCTACGACCTACCGGTTAACAGCCGGTTGCTCTACCACTGAGCTATTGCGGAACGTTGCTTGAAATTATCGAAGTAACGATTTATATTGTAACCGCAAACCAGAAACCTGTCAATCACTTTCTTAGAAAAACTTTTATTTCGCATGCCGTCTCTCGGCGACTTCTATAAGATATCACGGTACAAAAAGACCGTCAACACTTTTTCTAAAAAAAATCAGGTAAAATGAAAAACATTTTACCTGATTCGAGTTTCTTCTTATTAACTGTTCGGTTCAAGCATCGTCAAACTAATTCGTCCCCGGTTGACATCGACCTGTTCGATCCATACCGTAACGATATCACCGACCGCCACGACATCTAACGGATGCTTCACGTAGCGATTCGATAATTTCGAAATATGGACGAGTCCATCCTGTTTTACACCAATATCCACGAACGCACCAAAATCAATGACGTTTCGAACGGTCCCTTGGAATTCCATTCCGACTTGAAGGTCTTCAAGACTCATGACATCTGTGCGCAGTAATGGCTTTTGAATATCTTCCCGTGGGTCACGTCCTGGTTTCGCTAACGACTTCAAGATATCCTTGACGGTTGGAAGTCCCGCATCTAATCGCTCACTTAATACATTCGCATCAACTTGTTGTAACCGTTCACGCAATGCAGCTGTTCCGACCTCAGCTTTCGAGGATCCAATTTCTTTTAAGATTGATAGTGCGAGGGAATAACTTTCCGGGTGAATCTCCGTCTGGTCGAGAACATCCTTCCCATTCATGATTCGCAAGAATCCAGCCGCTTGTTCGAATGCCTTCGCCCCAAGTCTTGGCACTTTCTTAATTTCCTTTCTCGTTTCAAAGCGTCCATTTTCTTCACGATATGCCACAATATTTTTGGCAGTCGTTTTGTTCAGTCCAGATACATAAGTCAATAAAGACTCCGAGGCACGGTTCACATCGATTCCGACCATGTTAACCACGCTCTCCACGACGAATTCTAAAGATGCCTTCAGTTTATTCTGACTCACATCATGCTGATATTGCCCGACACCGACCGACTGTGGATCGACTTTGACGAGTTCCGCCATCGCATCCTGGATTCGGCGTGCAATCGAGACGGCTGACCGTTCCTCTACTTTTAAGTCCGGAAATTCACTACGTGCGACTTCCGATGCAGAATAGACACTCGCTCCCGCTTCGTTCACAATCGCGTAAGCAATCTCACGCTCTGCTTTCTTTAACCAATCCGCAACGAATTGTTCGGTCTCCCTTGATGCCGTACCGTTTCCGACGACAATAACGGAAATTGGGTATTTTTTCGCGAGTCTCGTTAACACTTTCTCCGCTCCATCGATATCGTGCTTCGGAGCCGTCGGATAGAAGACACCGACCTCTTCGACTTTTCCGATTTCATTGACGACCGCCCATTTGCATCCTGTCCGATATGCCGGGTCAATCCCCAAGACGACGACCTCGCGAAGAGGCGGTTGCATGTAGAGTTGCTTTAAGTTTTTCGAGAACACATCGATTGCCTGCTCCTCTGCCTTATCGGTCAATTCACCACGAATCTCTCGTTCAATGGCTGGGAAGACAGATCTTTTATAAGCCTCCGTCACGGCCGCTTCGACAACTTCACGCTTCTCTTTTGGAAGTCGCTCATATGTACGAAGCGCTTGATCCATGAAACGCGTCTCGTCAAAAATGACTTTCACTTGAAGAACATCAGTGCGCTCCCCACGGTTCAAGGCGAGTACGCGGTGTGGGACAATCCCCGCAATTTTCTCTTCATATTCATAATACTGCGCAAAGATCTCTTTTTCGTCTTCCGCTTGTTTTTTCTTCTTCGAACGCAACAAGCCTTCTTTGCGTACACGGTCGCGAAGCATCTGTCTTAATTTTGCTTCTTCCCCCCATTCTTCCCCGATGATGGCATGTACGAGCGGAATGGCTTCTTCTAGCGCTAAACCCTTCGAGAGCTCTTCAACCATATCTGTCGAGTAAGGAGACTTGTCTCGGAACCAGTCCGCAAGTGGCTGCAACCCTTTCTCACGTCCTTGTTCCGCTTTCGTCCGCCGTTTCGGACGATATGGTAAGTAGATATCTTCCACTTGCTGAAGGGTTGTCGCTGCCTCTAACGCCTTCGTTAGTTCAGGTGTATTCTTTTCCAGCTCTTCTAACTTAGCAAGAACATCCGTTTTCCGTTTTTGCAGACTTTCTTCATATTGAAGGGCGTCCAAGATTGCTTTGATTTCGACTTCATCCAGGTTCCCCGTCATTTCTTTCCGGTAACGGGCCATGAACGGAATCGTCGCCCCTTCAGATGCGAGCTGTTGAACCGTTTCTACTTGGTTCACTTTCAAGTTTAACGCCTTAGCCACTTTCGTAATCACTTGAATCACTTCCTTTTATGATCTCTTCCAAAGTGTAGCAAACATTCAAACAAAAAAGCGATGACTCGATTAGTCATCGCTTGAGAATACTTCATTGAGTGGGACTTTGATGGCTTCACGCAGTTTTTCGAGTGCTCGCCGTTGCAAACGGGAGACATGCATCTGCGAGATCCCAAGAAGTTCTCCAGTCTCTTTTTGACTCATATTCTTATAGTAGGCGCATTCTAAGATGGCGCGTTCCCGTTCATTTAGGACGTTGAACGCTTTCTCTAGAATGAGACGTTGGTCGACCGATTCATATCCACGCTCTTGGCTACCGACCAAGTCGAGCAACGTGACCGTACTGCCTTCGTTATCCGCTTCGATTGAACTATCGACCGATAGCGCTTGATAACTCTTGCCCATCTCAAGCGTTTCAAGAATTTCTTCGTCTGATACGCCAAGATGATCGGCAATCTCATCGATTCGCGGAGAACGTTGCAATTCAGTCGTCAACTCTTCGACCGTCTTCTTAATTTTCGGTCCGAGCTCTTTAATCCGACGTGGAACATGGACACTCCATGTTTTATCGCGGATGAATCGCTTGATTTCACCGATGATGGTTGGGACGGCAAACGATTCGAAGCTACGACCGAATTCTGGGTCAAATCGACGAAGTGCCGCCAATAACCCAATCATCCCAACTTGCACGAGATCATCGTGAATCGCTCGTCCACGCGAAAACTTACGGGCGAGTGCTTCAACGAGGTCCGAATAGCGATTGATGAGTAGCATTTGCACTTCTTCGTTTTGATCGTCTTGTTGGTAGCGTTCAATCCACTCTAGTACCTCGTCATCACTGTGATGGCGTTGTTGAGATTTTGCTGGCACTCTGATCCACCTCGTCCCTGTTAAGGAGTTTTGTCATCGTCACTTTGACACCGTTGTCTTTATTGATCGAGACATCGTCCATTAACGCTTCGATAAGGAAGAGACCAAGTCCTCCTTCGTGGAGCGATTCAATTTCTGTCGTCTCTTCGACCGGAGCCGCTTGACGCTTCACATCATCTGCGAACGTCTTGCCTGAATCTTCAATCGTGATTTCAAGACGATCTGCATATACGCCACAAGCGAGTTTGACCTCTCCATCTTGATGCTCTTCATATGCATGCTGGACTGCGTTGCCGCATGCTTCCGAGACCGCGATTTTAATATCTTCGATCTCGTCGTACGTATATCCCATACGGTTAGCGATTCCTGAAACGACTAATCGAACCACACCGACATATTCGGGTTTGGCCGGGAACGTCATGACCGTCTGTTCAACATTGTTCATTGCGTGCCACCTCTTACGTTCGAATTAATTGAAAGAAGTTTGTGAAGACCCGTCAATTCGAATAGACGATTGACTCGCTCCGTAACCCCGACAAGTGACAACTCTTTTTCGTTACGCGTGGCAATTTTCAACGCCCCGACGAACACACCGAGACCTGTCGAGTCCATATACTCCACTTCGTCTAAATGAACGACCACATCTTGCTCACTGATGGCCGGATGCAATACTTCTTTCAATTTTGGTGCAGTATATGTATCCACTTCTCCGGATACGTAAAGGTGTAATTGTTCTCCAATGACTTGCTCACGAATCGATAAATCCATCGTCTATTCCCTCCTAAATGTCCGTACAGATAAATTGAGTACGATTTACTTTAATTCCCCACTATCAAAATCTTAAACCACTTTTTTTAAAAATGTTTAAAAAAAGACCGATACCTATGTACCAGTCTTGATCTATGTAAGGCTAGAGAGGGATCAATCCCATACTAATCTCTAGCGCTCGGTCAACTTTATGCATCGTCTCATCATCAAGATGAGTGACTTTATCCGTCAGACGACGCTTATCAATCGTTCGAATCTGCTCAAGTAAAATCACAGAGTCTCTCTCGAGTCCATGCTTCTCTTGATATACTTCCACATGAGTCGGCAGTTTTGCTTTTTGAATCTGAGCTGTAATCGCAGCGACAATGACGGTCGGGCTAAAGCGATTGCCGATGTCGTTCTGTACGATGAGAACGGGTCGAACGCCACCTTGCTCTGAGCCGACTACGGGCGACAGATTCGCATAAAATACGTCACCACGCTTTACGATCACTCTGCTCACACCCCACTTACTTGACGTAAGAGAGCGTGTTCGGCTTCGGCTTCAATCGTTAGCATCTCTTCTGCCATATTCAAGTTAAACGCGGCCATCTCTTGATAGCCTTTCGCCAATTCTTCACGCAGTGTTTGTTGTCGATCAGCAATTTCTTTAGACAGGTATGTCACTACATCGTTCAAGGACAGTGTTTCACGGTCTTTCATCGAAATCGGACCCCCTTGTTGCGAGAACCGATCTGGGACGGACGCTAGCGCACCCGCAGTTCGCTGCTTCAACATCTTACACCTCCAGAATCGTTTCATGGACTGGCGGAACATCTCCCGCGTTCTTTATCAATATAACACGCGGGAATGGGAAAATATAGAGAAATCGAGAAAGAATTCAGATAATTTCACACGATTTGTGATTCACACATAGTGACGCGGTAATCGACTCGTGAACTGGCAAACGATCTCATAGTTAATCGTCCCCAAATATGACGCAAGTTCATCAATGGTGACGTTTCCACCGACAAGTGTCACATCCATACCGACCGGAAACTCTTTTGGAAGTCGGATCATGAAGCGATCCATGCAGACACGTCCCACAATCGGACAACGAACACCATTTACTTCAACTTCAAATCCGCTCGCCTTCCGTAACCAGCCGTCCGCATATCCGACTGGGACGGTACCAATCCATTCATCGGTCGATGTCGTATAGGTCGCTCCGTAACTGATCGTTTGACCTGCCTCGAGACGCTTCACCTGCATCAGCTGGCTCTTCAACGTAAAGGCCGGGCGGAGGAACGAATAGAATGTTTCCATCTCATGTGACGGATATAAACCATAGATTGCAATCCCGACACGGACCAGATTATAAGGAACATCTTGTCCTGCCATTCGGATGGCCCCTGCTGAATTGGACGTATGAATATAGCGGAACCGCTCATGTAAACCATCCATCAAGCGTTCGAAACGTTCTTGTTGTGTGTAGTACAAGTCGCTATCAAGTTCATCCGCTGTCGCAAAGTGGGTGTAGATGCCTTCAATGACAAATGAATCGTTCGCTTCTTCAAGCAACGCATCAAGCTGCTCTCGCGTACGAAGACCAAGACGTCCCATTCCTGTGTCGACTTTAATATGAACCGTCAACGGTTTTTCTTCTATATAAGCAGCAGCTTCTTTTAACCATTCGGCAGAAAAAACGGACAACGTGACGTCTCGTTCTGCTGCAATCCCTGCATATTGGGGAAATTGCGCTTCCATGACTAAAATCGGTGCCTCGATCCCTGCATCCCGAAGTTCGATTGCTTCTTCTAATAAAGCGACCCCAAGCATCGTCGCTCCATTCTGAAGGGCAATATTCGCTACTTCAACAGCCCCATGACCGTAGGCATTCGCTTTGACGACCGCCATGATGTCTTGCGGGATACGTTGTATTAACTCTTGTATGTTATGGGCGATGGTCGCCCGATCAATCTCGATTCGACTAGGACGAAACATGTTGCCCCTCCTCTTCTAAGATGACTTGTGCGACGGCATATGCACTGCTGTGACTGATGCTGACATGAATTCGTCCCGAAAACGGCGCAGTCATGACAGGTCGACCTGTCTCATCTGGTAAAATTTCAATATGGCGCCACGATAGACCGTGCGCGATTCCGGTGCCGATTGCCTTGGCATAAGCTTCTTTTGCGGCAAACCGACCCGAAACAAACTCGATTTGACGCGGCAGTGGGTATTGTTGAACAAGCTCATACTCTGCATCGGTGAGCAGGCGCTTTAAAAAACGCGGTTGTTTCATCGAGCGAGCCATCCGATCAAGCTCGACGATATCGACTCCGATTCCTACAATCACAGGACACTCGCTCCTTTCCTTTTTTCCCCGTTTCCCTATACAATTGGAGAAAGAGGTGATGTTATGTTTAGTCGTACGGAAAATGTACAAACGTTTGTACGGGCATATCCACTCGTAACGCTGTTCATTGTAATCCAACTCCTTGTGTTTGTCATCGATTCTTTCGCTCCTGGTTTACGAATCGTGTCAACAGGCGGGTCGTTTCATTTGGCACTCGCCGATGGGCAATGGTATCGCTTGGTGACGGCCAACTTTATTCATTTAAGTCTCGGCCACTTACTATTTAATTCGTTTGCGCTGATCATCTTCGGACCAGCGATGGAACGCATGGTCGGGCATGTGAAGTTTGCCCTATTTTATGTATTCGCCGGAGCACTTGCCAACTTGTTCACCTACTTCACCGTCAGTAATTTGTTTTATCTACAAGCTGGTGCGTCAGGTGCCATCTTGGCCATTCTCGGATTCTATGTGTTCATCGGTCGCTTCCGTCGCACGTTGATGCTTAGCCAAGATGCCCGCTTGGTCTATATCTTCGTCGCCATCAGTGCCGTCTTTACACTCATCGGTTCGAACGTTTCGCTTTGGGGCCACGTGTATGGCTTTTTGGCAGGATTTTTACTTGCCATTCCACTCTCCCGGTATGCCGTTCCGTATACACGCCCAATGCGCTACGGGAAGTATAAGCAACGTTCGTACGCGCCCCCAATTATTCATTCCGGGGACGGAAAATGGTTCTTCTACATCATCATCGGACTGGCAGTTTTCGGTTTATTGGCACAGTTCCTATAACAAAAGGGTGACACACGGCGTGTCACCCTTTGTCGTTACGTCAATAATGTCAGCATCAAAGCCTTCTGTGCGTGTAAGCGATTCTCGGCTTGATTGAACACCCATGACTGTGGTCCATCAATCACATCAGCCGTCACTTCTTCCCCGCGATGCGCCGGTAAACAATGAAGGAAAATTGCATCTGTTTTCGCAAGTGCCATCAAGTGACCGTTCACTTGGAATCCTTCGAATTTCAACAGTCGTTCATCGGCTTCCTGTTCTTGTCCCATACTCGCAAAGACGTCCGTGTAGACAACATCCGCCTCGTTCACAGCAAGCGTCGGATCATCAAACAACGTAATACTGCCCCCAGTCGTCTGAGCCAACTTCTGTGCATTCTCATAAATCGCCTGATCGACAGTGTATCCGCTCGGCGACGCGATGCGGATATGCATCCCACTCAGCGCACCGCCGATCATGAGCGAATGTGCCATGTTGTTCCCATCTCCGATATACGTCAACACTTTCCCCGAACGACTGCCGAAATGTTCTTCAATCGTCAATAAATCTGCGAGCACTTGGCAGGGGTGATGCAAGTCTGTCAATCCGTTCATAATCGGAATCGATCCGTGTTGCGCCAACGTCTCGACTGTTTCATGGGCAAACGTCCGAATCATCAATGCGTCCACATACCGACTCATCACTTGAATCGTGTCCGTCAACGGTTCCCCGCGTCCGATTTGCAAATCTTGACCACTGAGGAAGAGCGGGTATCCGCCTAGTTCGACGACACCCACTTCAAATGACATGCGCGTACGCGTCGATGCCTTCTCAAACAATAACGCAACTTTCTTACCTGTCAGTGCGGTCGCAAAAGATTGGGGCGACTGTTTGACGTCGCGTGCCAACTGAAGCAACGCATCGAGCGTCCCCGGTGTCAGTTCTTCCATCGTCAAAAAGTGTTGCATCGTCTTTACTGTCATTTAGCTACTTCCTCTCTCATTTGAATGGACTGTAAGGATTGAACCGGATTGTCGGTCAGTGACTGACTCATTTGATAATACTGAGCCAACTGTCGTGACGAGATGATATGCACACCATTTCGGACGGCGATTTCACGTGCTTCCCGCTCGTCGGTCGCGTCCGAGAATAGTATGGCGACTTGTTGGAAATCCGTGACGTTTGCAAGTGGTGTATCCCCGAACTGTTCAAACCCTTTCCCACATGCACTCTGCGGACGGTTCATCACCCGTGTCGTTAACGCATCATACGTAAACCGTTCTGACACATACGGGTGTGAACTGAACTGGAGTGTCTCACCTGTCGAACGCATCACTGGACCTGTCATCGGGTCGACGCCCGGCAATTTGACGTTCGAGAAAATCGGTGTCTTCACCGCATAGTTCGTCAATGTGCAAGGACTTGTCGGAACGTGATCGGCTAACGGCAAGCCGTAAGCCGCATATGTCGCCCATTCGATTAACGGTTCGCCCGTCACTTTACTGACAATCGGTACGGTCCGAGATGCACGCGGATTGATTTCAAGGACATAGATTGTTTCTTCCTTCAACACAAACTGAATGTTCAAGGCTCCCTTATAATCGAGTGCCCGTCCGATTCGTTTGGCGATCGATTCGACTTTCCCTTGAATCGATTCACTCGTCTCGACAGGCGGCAAAACCATCGTCGAGTCTCCCGAATGGACACCCGCCGCTTCGATTTGTTCGAGGATAACTGGCACATACACCGTTTCCCCGTCTGTCACACAATCCACTTCGAGCTCACGTCCCGCTACATATTGATCGACAAGGATTGGATAGGCAAGACTCGGTAACGCCTCTGCTAACTGTTCCTCTGAACGAATGAGCAGCATCCCTTTCCCGCCGATCACGTAAGACGGGCGAAGGATACATGGATAGCCAAGTTGTTGTACCGCCTCATTCAATTCTATTTGGGAAGACACCTCTTCTCCCGGGATGTGTTCGACTTCAATCGAATCAAGGAACTGATAGAAACGTTCCCGATCTTCCATTTGATCGATGGTTTGTGCAGACGCACCGAGCAAGTGATACCCCGCCGCTTCTAATTCATGGGCGAGCGAAATCCCCGTCTGTCCTCCGAACTGAATCAACACATCGTGACATCCTTCCGCTTCTAGCACATGCATGACATCCTCACTCGTCAATGGTTCCACATATAGTTTGTCCGCAATCGAGAAGTCGGTCGATACGGTTTCCGGGTTGTTGTTGATCATAATCGTTTCCACACCGAGCTTTTGAAGCGCCCATACCGCGTGAACTGAACTGTAGTCGAACTCAATGCCTTGCCCGATTCGAATCGGTCCTGCACCGATGATGGCAACTTTCGTCTTGTCACTCGGTTTTACTTCAGTCGTCCCGTGCCATGAGCCATAAAAATATGGCGTCTGGCTTTCAAACTCGGCCGCACACGTGTCAATCATTTGGTATATCGGGTGAATCGAAGCCGCTTCCCGAAGCGCCTTGACGTCCGCGACGTGTACATTCATAATCTCGGCAACCTGCGTGTCCGTGAATCCGAGTCGCTTCGCCTGTAACAGCTGACTCGGTTCCATCAAATCTTGCTTCGTCATGTGGATGATCCGCTTCAACATCTGAATGAAATGTGGGGTGATGCCCGTGATTCGCTGTAACGCGTCACCAGACACGAGTTCACGGTCGAGTAAGGCAAGACAAGCATGCAGACGACGATCGGTCGGTGCCTCGACTTCGTTCATCAATCCTTCGACGGTAGCATTCTGCATCCATTTCGGATAAAGCGGTGCCTGTTCAATCCCGGCGCCACGCCATGCTTTCTGCAATGCCTCTTCTAACGTTTTCCCCATTGCCATACTCTCTCCGGTCGCTTTCATTTGTGGACCGAGCGCACGGTCTGTCTCGGCGAACAAATCGAATGGGAAGCAGGGCACTTTCGCCGTAACGTAATCGAGTGCCGGTTCAAAACTTGCCATCGTATTGGTTGTGACCGGATTGATGCAACGGTCTAACGGTTCCCCAAGAGCGAGACGTGTCGCAATCTTCGCAATCGGATATCCGGTCGCTTTTGACGCGAGCGCTGAGCTCCGCGAGACACGAGGATTCACTTCGATCACGTAGTACTCTGACTTCGTCGGATGAACGGCGAACTGAATGTTACAGCCACCAATCACACCTAATTCGGATACGATTCGAAACGAAGCACTCCGCAACGTTTGATGCATCTGATCCGATAGCGTTTGTGCCGGTGCGAATACGACGGAGTCCCCCGTATGCACACCGACCGGGTCAATGTTTTCCATGTTGCAGACGATAATGCACGTTCCGAACGCATCGCGCATCACTTCATATTCAAACTCTTTATAGCCGGCGATACTCTTCTCGACTAAACATTGTGAAATCGGACTCGCTTCAAGACCACGACGCGCCATCGTATATGCTTCTTCTTCCGTCGTCGCGATGCCGCCACCTGTTCCACCGAGCGTAAAAGCTGGTCGAACGATGAGTGGGACACCCGTCGTCTTGATGAAAGCTGTCAATTCTTCAATCGACTCAATCGTCGTCGACGTCGGAATCGGTTCATGTAACAGCTCCATCTTTTGTTTGAATCGTTCACGGTCTTCTCCATCACGAATCGTTTCAAGTGACGTCCCGAGTAGTTCGACTTCATATTGCGCCAATACTCCGGCTTCCTCGAGATCGAGCGCCAAGTTCAATGCCGTCTGTCCACCGACTGTCGCGAGTACATGAGTCGGACGTTCTTTCTCGATGATCGCGGTCGCTTTTTGTACGGTCATTGCTTCGATATATGTCGCATCTGCCATCCCAGGGTCCGTCATGATCGTCGCAGGATTGGAGTTCAATAAGACAACTTCACAACCGGCTTCACGAAGCGCTTGGCACGCTTGCGTTCCGGAATAATCAAACTCTGCGGCCTGCCCGATCACGATTGGTCCTGAACCAATGACGAGTACTTTTTTATGCATACACGTTCACTCCTTGCTGAATCATTTCATCGAAACGGTCGAATACGGATTGCGCATCAGTTGGTCCCGGACTCGCTTCTGGATGGAACTGCGTCGTGAACAGGCGCCCATTCGGATGAACGAGCCCTTCAACCGAATGATCATTCACGTTCTCATAGAGCAGTTCGAGCGGGCTTTGTTCGATACTCATACGCTCGACCACATAGCCGTGGTTTTGTGACGTCATCCACACTTCGTTCGTCTTAACGTTTCGAACCGGATGATTCGAGCCCCGATGACCATATGTTTGTTTCTCAATTTTGCAACCGAACGCAAGGGCGAGTAGCTGATGCCCCATGCAAATCCCGAGTGTCGGATACGATAATGCCAATTCGCGAATGACTTCAATCCGTCCAAGATGGTCTCGCGGGTCCCCAGGGCCATTCGATACTAAAATCGCATCTGGTCGTAACGACGTAATGACATCTTTCGCCGTATCATATGGAACAGTCGTCACGCGATAACCACGCTTCACGATTTCTCCAACCATTGATGCCTTCACTCCGAAGTCGAGACAGACGACATGTCCTTTCTCACCATTGCCTTCTAGAACCTGAGAAGTCGTCGTGACACGCTCTGTCAGATGATTGACAGGTTGAGTATCAATGTTCACATCTAGGTTTGATGACATGACTCCGAATTGATCCCCTTCTTCGCGTAACACATGGACGAGGGCACGTACATCGACTTGTGAAAGTACCGGAATCCCTTCCTTTTCAAACCACTCCTTCAATGCAGGGCGATCCCCGTGGTCTGCCAGAGTCTGAACGAGGACGCCAGCCGCTTGAATGCGAGCACTTTCGTTCCCGTCTGATTCCAGTCCATATTGTCCGATCAGCGGGTAAGTGAACGCGATGATTTGTCCTGCGTATGACGGATCGGTCAACACTTCTTGATAGCCCGTCATCCCGGTGAAGAACACGACTTCGCCACTTGCGTGTCGTGCACTCGTCTCCCAAGTTCCTGTAAATTGCATCCCGTTCAATAGGCTGATGCTTCCGTTCATACGACGCCCTCCTTCTGTAAAATGTGTTCAAGTTTCGTCAATGCCTCGTCGATTTCGGATTTCGTGACTAGGAGTGAGGGGAGGAAACGAATGACCTGGGGACCCGCCATCACGACCAATAACCCTGCCTCTGCCAATTGCGTGACCCACTCGGCTACCGGCTCTGTCGAAACCAGTCCAATCATCAATCCAAGTCCTCTCACTTCTACGAAGCGTTCTCCGTCCACGAATCGGGTGAGTCCTTCCTTCAAGTAATCCCCCATGTCTTTGACATGTTGAAGGGACGTTTGTGTGAAGAGAACATCTAGCGTCGCTTCTGCCGCTGCCATCGCCAACGGATTTCCACCGAAAGTCGAACCGTGACTCCCGGGTCCAAAGATCGCCGTCGCTTCTTCGGTCGTCAACATCGCCCCGACCGGGATCCCACTCCCTAACCCTTTCGCCAACGTGACAATATGAGGTTGAAGCGGTGTTTGTTCGAAGGCGAAACGTGTTCCGGTACGAGCGATGCCAGTCTGCACTTCATCGACGACGATTTTCACGTCATACTTATCTGTCATTTCTTGCAATGCCTGTAACCACGATTGATCCGCCACGACGACACCACCTTCGCCCTGCACGATCTCGAGCCAAACAGCGGAAGTTTCTTCATCGATTAAGTCTAGTGCATTCATATCGTTGAATGGCGCATGAATGAAATCGTCCACCATCGGTCCAAATCCTTGTTTCACTTTATCTTGCCCAGTCGCCCCGAGCATCGCGAACGTGCGTCCATGGAACGACTGAGTGAAGGTGATGATTTTCGTCTTCTTCGTCCACTTGCGTACCAACTTGAAGGCCGCCTCATTCGCTTCTGTTCCGCTGTTACAAAAGAAGGCTTGCGTGAGATGTGTTCCTTCCATCAATTTCTCTGCAACCTGCTGCTGACCGGATATCACATATAAGTTTGATGTATGCCACACCTGATTCAATTGCTCTTCAATCTTTTGCTGCACGTATGGATGACGATGTCCTGTCCCACACACGGCAATCCCCATCACAAAGTCTAAGTACGTGTTTCCTGATACATCCGTCACGTACGATCCGCTCGCTTTCGCGATCTCAATCGTTCGTGGTCCGTATGTCGGTAAAAGCGAATTCATAGTTCCCCTCCCATAATCTTGTCCCTTCCAGTGTTGCGTCACTGCCATCTCGGATACGGGCACTTTTGACCCCACCTGCCACTGCTGCTAGTAATGCCTCTACTTTCGGTACCATCCCGCCATAGATTTCTCCATTCGCCATCGCTTCTTGCACGTCACGCTCATGTAGCATTGGTTGGAATTCACCATGAATACGAATGCCATTTACATCTGTCAGAAGTTCGAATTCGTCCGCTTGTAACGAAACAGCAAGTGCCACCGCACAATCATCGCCGTTACAGTTCAGCGGTCCGTCCGCGCTCGCAATCACCGATGTCACGACCGGCACATGACCAGAATCCATTAATTGTTCGAATACGTCATTTCGAATCGCTACCACCTCACCAACTTTCCCGAGGCCGGTGAGTCGGTGACCAACAATCGCATTCCCGTCGACACCTGATAAGCCAAACGCATCGATGTCATGTTGTGTCAGCGTCGACACGACATCTGTCTGCATTTCCCCGGCCAATACTCGCCAAGCCCCAATCAATACTTCGTCTGTCGTCACGCGACGTCCGTCTAAAAAGAACGGTTCAATCTGTTGAGACGTGCAGTACGCCGATAGTTTTGGTCCACCCCCGTGAACGATGAGCAGTTCATTACCCGCTTCAATCCAGTCACGCCACTCCTCAAAGTACTCAGGTGCAATCGAGTCCCAAACGCTACCGCCCAGTTTGATGACTTTCCGCTTCTTCATGTCCGATAACTCGCATTGATTTTGACGTAGTCATATGTCAAGTCACACCCGTATGCCTGACCGTTTCCTTCCCCGTCATTCAAGTCGACCGTGATGGTGACGACATCCCGACTCATCTCTTCTGTCGCATACGTCTCATCGAACCAGACAGGGGTACTGTTCTGAAGGACGAGTTGACTACCGATGTGAAGATCGATTGCTCCGACGTTCACCGGGAACGGAACGGCACCGATGGCGGCAATAATTCTTCCCCAGTTGGCATCTTGACCGTACACCGCTGTCTTCACAAGGGAAGATCCGACGATTTGCTTAGCGATTGTTCTAGCCTCTTGGTCGGATATGGCTCCACTGACATTGACTTCAATGAGTTTTGTCGCACCTTCCCCATCTTTCGCAATCGCTTTGGCAAGGTCTAGACACACCTCTGTCAACGCCTGTTGGAACGCCTCATGTACTGAAGTTCCCTCTTTGATTTCCTCCATTTCGAGTGCTCCGCTCGCCATGACGAGTACCATATCGTTCGTCGAACTATCCCCGTCTACCGTAATGTTGTTGAACGAGGCGTCGACACTTTTCTTTAACGTTTGTTGCAAAAGCTCTGGTGAGATGACGGCATCCGTCGTGACGAATCCGAGCATCGTCGCCATGTTTGGATGAATCATCCCCGATCCTTTGGCGACCCCCGCGATGGTCACGGTCACTTCTCCCTCTTCGTACTGGACGCTCGTCTGTTTCGTCCCGGTATCAGTCGTCAAAATGGCTTCAGCGAATGCTTGTCCACCTTCCCACGCGTCTGTCGGTTGCAGATGACCGATTCCATTAACGAGTGGTGTCATCGGAAGCGGCTGACCGATGACACCTGTTGAAGCGACCGCCACCTCTTCTGGTTTCACTCCTAGTTGTGTCGCTGTCACGTCACGCATCGTATAGGCGTCTGTCAATCCTTGTTCTCCTGTACACGCGTTCGCATTACCACTATTGATCAATACTGCCCGAAGGTACCCATTTGATTCGGCCAGTGATGCTTTCGTCACTTGAATCGGTGCCGCTTGAAAGTGATTTGTCGTATAGACCGCTGCCGCACTCGCTGGTCGTTCACAAACGAGTAACGCCAAGTCTTTACGTTTTCGCTTTAGTCCCGCATGGATGCCACACGCTTGAAATCCTTTCGGTGATACGATGCCCGGCTTTTTCGTCGCCATGATGTCGATCATGCTTCATCCTCCTAAATGTATTGTGGTTGACTCAACAGTCCTAACGTTTCTTCGAAGCCGAATCGAGCGTTCGCATTTTGCAGTGCTTGCCCGGCCGCCCCTTTTTGCATATTGTCGATGACCGACACGATGGTCAGTCGATTCGTCCGTTCTTCTTTGTACACCCAGAGATCGCAGTAATTCGAACCGACGACCGACTTGATTTCAGGTTCACCTTGCTGCACTCGGATGAATGGTTCGTGTTCATACGCGCTCTGCAGTCGGCGTACCCACTCATCTTCTGAAACGTCATCGTTCGGCTGAGCTGTGATCGTCGCCATGATACCTCGATTGATTGGCAATAAATGCGTCGACATCGAGACAGTTGTTTTCTTCTCACTCCATGTATTCAGCGTCTGCTCAATTTCAGGAATGTGCTGATGGGAGTGAATTTTATACAATTGCACGTTCTCATTCGATTTGGCGTGATGCGTCTTCTCACTCAATCCCTTGCCCGCACCTGTGATTCCTGAACAAGCAGAGACGATGATATGCAATGGATCAATCCAATCATTATGAACAAACGGTAACAAGGCGAGCGAGACGGCTGTCGCATAACAACCAGGATTTGAAATCCATTTCGCGGTCGAGAGCTTGTCTCGATTCCACTCGGTCAATCCGTAAACAGCCTCTGCTTGAATGATTTCGTTGACAGGTGGCTTCCCGTACCATGTTTCATACAAGTTGGACGGTAATCGCAAGTCCCCACTCAAATCGATGACCACCCCATCAAAAGATTCCAACCGTCGTATATAGTCAGCGGATACGCCACTCGGTGTCGCAAGGAACAACACATCGATTCCTGCTAAGGCCTCCACTTGAAACGGTTCGAGTTTTTGTGCACCTGCTCGTAACCACGGATACAGTTCCGATAAGGTCATCCCGGCGCACGAATCGCTGATTGCTTTTTCTAAATGGATAGTCGGATGTTGTTCGATCAGCTTCAACAATTCCAACCCGGCATAACCTGTTACGCCGACGATGCTACACGTGATCATCTCTCTACCTCCTCTAAAGAATAAAATGATTGAACCATATGTATATTTATTCTGTCAATTGTATTTTTATTCATATAAAACAGCGAACTTTTATGATTGCTTGTGTAGTAAGGCTTTGGAGCATAAAAAAAGTCCGATGCATATGCACCGGACCTGTGATTAGATTTGATTTTTATGACGAGCCTCTTGAAGCGCATCGACTAAGTCTTTCACGTCTTCGACGAGGTTTTGAATTGTATCTTGGTTTTCTTCGTAGAGCGATTTCCATTCCATGACTCGGTCTTTCAAGTTGCCTTTCGATGACGTTTGAAGACCGACCGCGTGTGCTTCTGTCGATGTATTCGATGACTTCAACTTCGACTTCATGCCTTTCAATTGTCTCACTTGTTGATCGCGTGTTTCGCTATGGAGAAGTGATGCCGCTGCGCCGATTACTGCACCCGCAGCCATCCCCAACCAGAAATAATTCTTGTTCATAAAAATCCTCCCCTAACATGACGTTATCTTTTATTATAGATTATCTGACTCGGTGACGACATAGTGTTTTATGACAGGACCTGCACCTCGTTGTTCGACCGCCCGTTTCAGGCGGTCTTCAAGTACCGCATAGTCCGCTGTATCTCGGAAGTGTTTCCCACCAGACGTGAATTGAATAAACAAGACCGCATGATTGTCGTCTGGGTCGACACCTAGACGGTATGCCGAAAATCCATCATGTCCAACCCCGAGCGGCGCCTTTTCCGTCAACAATTGATGAAACAGGAGCGAACGGGCATTTTCATCCGTCGGCACATTCGCATATAAAATATTTCCTTTTTTGACGAATTCGCCAGATGCCTCTTCAATCTCAAACACTTTTCCACTTTTGAACGGAGATTTTTCTCCTTCTGCAAGCAGAATCGTTTCATGTCCATTTGCCGCGACCACGCCCGGCTCTTTCCGGAGACGCTCGGCCACACTACCTGACGCGAAGGTCATATACAGTTTAGACAAGCTCCTCACACCCTTTCGCGAGTGTGATGTCTTTCTCCGTGATGCCCCCTTCGTCATGGGTCGATACGGTCAATGTTACGTTCCGATACTCGATTAAGATATTCGGATGATGATCGAGCGATTCAGCCAAATCCGCTACGAGATGGACGAACTGGATGGCTTCCGGGAACGTCTCAAGCCGATATGTCTTCTGAATCTCCCCGTTCACTTCTTCCCAACCGTTTAACCGTGACAGTTCATCTGTCAATTCACTTTGTGATAATACCATCGTCACAATCCCCTTTCCCTATACAGTCTACTGTCTTAATCTACCCAAACCGGAGAAAAATAATCTTCCGCGCATGATGTATAATGATTTAGAATGAGATGGATAGCCATCATTTTGATTACGAGAGAGGAGCATCTCCCATGCGCGCATTGATTGTTATTGATTATACATTTGATTTTATCGCAGACAGTGGTCGTTTGACTTGTGGGAAACCCGGGCAAGAGATTGAAGAACGGATTGTCGAGTTAATCAAAACGTTCTCGACCGAGGATTATGTCGTCATCGCGAACGATGTCCATGATGCAGGCGACACGTTCCATCCTGAAACGACGTTGTTCCCACCTCACAATATTCGCGGGACGGAAGGTCGTGAATTGTATGGTGCAGTGAAAGAAGCATCCAAAACAGCCGACCATTGGATCGACAAGACACGGTACAGTGCGTTTGCCGGAACAGACCTTGACCTTCGTCTTCGGGAACGTGGGATTACAGAAGTTCATCTTGTCGGCGTCTGCACAGACATTTGTGTGCTCCATACAGCCGTAGATGCCTACAACCTCGGTTATCAAATCGTCGTCCACGCCGATGCCGTCCAAAGCTTCAACCCGGTCGGTCATGAATGGGCGCTCGAACATTTCGTCACGACTCTCGGTGCGACCGTCGTCGGAAAGTGACGTAAAACAGAAAGGAAAACATATGTTACATCGCAATTTAGCACTTCACACAGACCTTTATCTCCCACGCTGGATGTATATCTACTGGAAGCAAGGTCGCCATAACGAAAAGGTCGTCTTTGACCTCTATTACCGCTCGAACCCGTTCAGCGGTGGCTATGTCGTCTTCGCCGGACTCGAAAACATTGTCCACTACTTGGAGAACGTCTCGTTCACAGAAGAAGACATTGCTTATTTAAAAGCGCAACTCGGTTTCGAAGACGAGTTCGAAGATGTGTTACGAAACTTTAAGTTCACTGGTTCACTATATAGTGTCCGTGAAGGAGAGGTTATCTTCCCACACGAGCAAGTCGTCCGAATCGAATCGACCATCTTTGAAGCAAAACTGTTCCAAACAGCGCTACTCAATATCGCGAACCACGAATCACTCATCGCGACGAAGTATGCCCGAATTCGTCAGGCCGCTCCGAACGAGACACTGCTCGAAGGTGGAGCACGTCGCGCACAAGGCGTCGATGCCGCCTATTACGGGACACGCGCCGCTTATATTGCCGGTTTCGACGTGACGAGCCTTGTTTCTGCCGGACGTGATTTCGACGTGCCGACAGGAGGGACGATGGAACATGCGGACATTCAGTTCCATGATGATGAATTGAGTGCATTCCGTTCGTTTGCAGAGATGTATCCAGACAACACAAGTCTCCTGATTGATACGTATGACACACTCAAATCCGGTCTTCCGAACGCGATCACGGTCGCGAAAGAACTCGAGGCGAAAGGACACCGCCTCAAGTCTGTCCGACTCGATTCAGGTGACCTCGCTTATCTGTCAAAACGTGCTCGGAAAGCATTGAATGAAGCCGGTCTCGACTATGTCAAAATCGTCGTATCTGGTGATTTAGATGAATACGTCATTCAAGACTTACGCATGCAAGGTGCAGAAGCCGATACGTTCCTCGTCGGGACGCGTGGAATCACCGCTTACGAACAACCTGCACTTGGCATGGTCTATAAATTGGTCGCTCGTGAGGATGAATCCGGGGAATTAAAACCGGTCATCAAAGTGTCTTCTTCTAAAGTGAAGACGACGACCCCTCATAAAAAAGAGTTGTACCGCATTATCGATAAGGAGACGAAAAAGTTCAAAGGGGACTATATCGCCCTTGCCGACGAACCCGTCGAATCGTATAGCGAAATCGACTTGATTGACGTCCGCGACCCTGCCTTCAAAATCAAGACGCGCAACTTTAACGTCAAACGGTTGTTACAACCGATTTTCCTCGACGGAAAACGTGTATACGACCTTCCAAGCACGACCGAGATTCGCGCTTACCATCATGAACAGATGAACGGACTGTGGGAAGAGTATAAGCGCCTCCGTTTGCCGGAAGTGTACTCGGTGACGTTCAGTAAACCACTTTGGGATTTAAAACTCGATATGATTCGCAAAACGCGAGTACCGAAATAAAAAAAACGGTTGTGGGTACATTCCCACAACCGTTTGCTTATACCATCGTCATCTCGCCTGCTTGGCTTTGATCTTCTTTTCTCCGAAAGTAAAGCGCCATCGACAAAGAGAGCAATATCAAGACAAAATAGACGGTTCGTTGCCAAAACGTCGCTTCGGTGTCCCCTCGGAACAGTGCAATGATATAATCGCTCCCACTGACTAAAAATAGTCCGGCAAGCAAAAGAAAGATTCGATAGCCGGCCCGACTCCGCTCCCGTTTCACTTTGAAGAAAAGGACACCATAGTAGACGATTGCGAGAATCGTCACATACCCGATTACGCCAACAACCCAACTCATCTTGATGCCTCCCTCACTCTCTAATTTTCTGTTTCTTCCCCGTTATCTTAACACATTCTATTCGTCAGACTATGTTAAGATGGTCTAAAGAAAACGCGGAAAGGAACGATCCTATGAAAACGTTTCGCCTCGTCCAAGTCCGTCTCGTTCAAGACGAGTACGGCAATGAACTAAATTTACCAATCGATTTGCTCGACGGGTTGATCATCTCGAAAGAACATGATTCAGAATGGTTGCTCGAGATGCTCGTGCCGACCGAATCGGCCGTCACCCTTCACCATTACTTAAACAAACGAATCCTCATCCTCGCTGAAGCCATCATCACATCTCCGACGAATGCGCCTGCCGCACTCGCCTTGACCTTCACGAGTGAACGAGCCTTGAGCGATCACCATACGTTCGTCGCCGAGGGACTCATGTTGAATCCAAAACAAGATGCGACGAAACAAGTGCTCGACTCTCTCATTCAAGAAGGGGTCGCCACGTCGAATTTGAAACCCGCCTTCTTCGAGAAGAAAGTGGAGATCCAACAATCGTTCAGTCGCTCTGCCTTCAATCAATTGGTCAAAACCGGGTCATTCGAGTAATCGAATGGCCTTGTTTTTTCTTTCCCCAAAATGATTCCCCTCTCAAACAAAAAAGACGGAGAAAGGACCCCCGCCTCACACATAGATAAAGAACAAGATGACCATCATCGTCATTCCAATCACTTTTAAAAGCGTGCTGCCGAGAAACGCGAGAACCGTTCCGACACCGATACTCCATGCTTCACGTGTCGTCTTTCCGAGTGTCAACTCCGCTAAAAATGCGAAGACAAATGGGAAGATGAGGACCCCGACGAGCGGGAAGATGAACGGTCCAGCAATCAAGCCAATGGTTGCGCCCCATTTCGCCCGTTCTGACCCCCCACGTTTATCCACTGTTGCTCTGGTGACAACATAGTCTACCACAAACAAGAAGATGAGGAAGACCGATTGCCACACCCAGAATGTCCAGGTCAACGGTTCAAATGAAAAACCAAATCCGTAAATCATGTATCCGATAAATAAGAACAGAACGCTTGGAATGACCGGGTAAATGAGTCCGGCAAAAGCAACCACAAATGATGCGATGATGAATACCCATAGTAAGGTCGTCATGACATTCTCCTCATTTCATGATGGCCGGATCGGTGATATGATCAGCAACATTAATCGCCTTCACCTCAAACTGGCCATGTTGATGGATGATATAGTTCGAGCAGGCGTTTCGCATCGCATGACGGAACGTATACGTGTCATCGATCGCCGAGAGCGCCGCTTTAATCGCATGCGAATGGCAGACGACAATGATCCGTTTCCCGGGATACATCTCTACCAAATGTTCCATTCCTTCTAGGACGCGAGCACGCATCTCATCCTCTGATTCGAGACCCGGAACGCGACGCTCGTCATCGGCCTGCACCGCTTCATAAATGCCCTTCACGGGTTGTCCGGACGCTGCTCCAAACTCGCGTTCAATAAATCGCTCGTCCAATCGAATCGCATCATGCTCGATTCCACAGGCTGTCGCAATTGCCTGTGCTGTATGGACCGCACGCGTTAATGGACTAGAAACGATGAGATCCCATGTTTCTTGACCCAAAAAAGCTGCACTCTCTTCTGCCTGTTGGCGTCCGAGTGCATTCAACGGATTGTCTTCACGTCCTTGAATGATTTCTAAACGATTCCAATCGGTCTGACCGTGTCTTACTAAACATAACTCTGTCACTGCTTCCACTCCTTACTCTTTCAATCATCCCCCATCGTACCATCTTCCCTAAAAATCGCAACTTCAGACAAGACATTCGTCAATGAAACGATTGATCCGCGCCATCAACTGCTCTTCTTTGATCGGGTTGTCCGATTGTAGGAAACTCGCAAGCGAATGTGTTCCATTCGGAAACGAGATGAGCTGAACGTTCGCGCCGACATCACTCGCATGTTCGACGAAGTGAAGGGCTTGACCAAACGGCACAATCGGATCTTTCTTCCCGTGTAAGAGTAAAATCGGAGGGGCATCAGCATATAGATGGGAGACTGGTGAACATTTCACCATCAGTTCACGCCATTCTTCACGGCTTCCCTCGTAAAACTTCAAATGAGCTAGCCATGTTTGGATGAATTTGAACAACAAGAAGTTTGTCGGCGGATATAAGGCGATGACTCCTTTGATTGTCGGAAGGTCATCCCCGAGTTCCCCTACAAATTGTTTGTGACGATCGAGCGCAGTAGCGAGCATTAAAGCTGCTCCAGCAGAGTCGCCCCACACGAGTAACTGACTTGTATCGAGGGTGAGCAATGATTCATGCTGCTTTAAATAGCTAAGCGCATCCGAGACATCGATGATATTGTCAGGGAAATACACCCCATCTTCAAATAAACGGTAATCGATACTGACGACGGCGATCCCTTTCCCCAAAAAGTGATCGAGTAACGGATGGAACAGCGTAACCATGCTGCGGCTCCCTCTCACAAAGGCTCCCCCATGTGCATAGACCGCTACAGGGAACGGTCCCTCTCCTGGTGGGAGATACAAATCAAATTGGAGCGGACGATCATTAACAATCTTATACGTATACGTGTGGCGCCGGCGTGTTGTCGGTCGAATCGGCAATTCAGGCTCTTGCCATCTGACAAGTGACCCATACTGACTCCACACGCTGGCCCCGGCTGCCGTCGCCGCGGCCAGTGCCGCGCCCCCGACAAACCAGGCGGTCTCCTTTCTCATACAATCCACTCCTCGTTCCTTTTTTTAATCATATTCCCGCTTTTTTCAAAAATCTATCCATCAGAAGTCGGACTTGACGTGCTCCGAAGGTCACACTATAATATTACTCGCAGTCATAAAACGTAACAGTTACGATTTAATATTCAGATAATTTGAAAGGTGGACGACGAAAGATGAAGAAGACTTGGCTAGGCGCTGTCGCGGCCGGCACGCTTTTGCTTGGCGCGTGTGGGAATACCGAAGGAGACAACGCATCCGAATCGACAGATCAGAAACTAACGGTTTACGCTTCGACTTTTGCTTTGAAGTCAATGGCAGAGGAAATCGGTGGTGACCGTGTCAACGTGGAAATGGTCATTCCACCTGGAGCAGACCCACACACATATGAGCCCACTTCAAAGCAGATGACTCAAATTGCAGATGCGGACCTCTTTTTAACAATCGGCCATGACCTCGAACCTTACGTCGAGTCCATGGAGAAGAGCTTGGAAGGACAAAACGTCGCTTTCGTCAAAACGGCAGAGGACGTGACGTTGCTTGATGCAGCCGATACCGTTCATGTTCATGAAGAAGACGGTCATTCCGAAGATGAACATGCTCACGAAGAAGAAGGACATTCTGAAGACGAGCATGCCAATGAAGAAGAAGCGCATAACGAAGATGAGCATGACCATGGACAATACGATCCACACGTCTGGCTCGACCCGATGAATGCCGTTTCAATGGCAGAAGCTGTTGAAGCTGCTTTCAGCGAAGAGGCACCAGACTATAAAGACGAGTTCTCAGAACGGTTGAGTGCATTTAAAGACGAAGCGAATACCCTCGATGCAGAATTGAAAGCAGCAGTTGAGAATGGTTCGAAGTCGGAGTTACTCGTCACACACGCAGCATACGGCTATTTGGCTGAACGATATGGTTTCGATCAGTTGCCAATCGCCGGACTCACACCTTCTGAAGAACCTTCACAACAAGCCCTCAAACGAATCATCGAAGAGGCGCGTCTCCACGATTTGAACTATATTGCTTTCGAAGATACGGTCACACCAAAAGTGGCTGAGGTCGTGAAGCAAGAAATCGGAGCAGAAAGCGTAACGATCTACAACTTGGAATCTGTCACAAAAGAACAGATGGACAAGAGCTATTTTGACTTGATGCGTGAAAACGTCAAGGCACTCGAGACAGCCTTGAAATAATCAAAATCCCGAAACGAATTGATTCGTTTCGGGATTTTTTATACTTCGATCCGGCGGTCCAGCGTTTTCATCGTGACGAAAAGAAGGAGCAGGAGTGATACGGTCACACTCATCATCCATACGTCCCCATTCATGAAGGATGACCACTCCCAGTTGTCCGTGCTCAGTCCGAACCACACTTGACTGATGACGACTCCGCTTAGGCCCATCACACTAAAACGAAACCATGTCATATTTGGAACAAACCGTTTGCTGACGAAGTAACTATTCAACACCAAAAGACTAACATAAGCGATGAACAGCAAACTCCACGCTGTGTCAAATAGGGTCGGTACTGATCCGCCCGCTACAGCATACCCCCACGTCACCAAGAATACGATGAATAAGGTGAGTGTGATGCGATAAAGTGATATGCGTTTCGTTTGATAGGCGAGAAACGGGTTGATGAGAATACCAACCCAAATGAGTGTGCCGAACACGTCCATGATCGAATCCCCTTTTATCCATTTTTTTACATTATACCATGGTGGATTCATCTTTACTCATAATAAATGAGGACAAGTTCTTCTTGGGATGCAGCCGTCTCACAGAACTGTTGCAACTTTGTCCAATCTTCCCAAATCGTCTCAAACTCCTCTTTCGGTACGAGTGCCATGTCTTTCACATCGTCCCGTCCGAACGCATGCAACGTGTCTTTGACGATGTGAAGTAGCTGTGGGGTCAAGATCCCGACCACGACTGCCTGTGCTTCATTCACAATTAACTCCTCACCGACGAGCGCCATTTCCATATTGTATGTGTCAGCCCCATCGATATACACCTCGATTTGACTGAGCACGCGTTGAAACGATTCGACATTCGGGAGCGTTAACGTATCGTCCCGATCACGGTATTGCTCATGCATATGAATCAACCAGTCTAAAATCATCTCCGGATCTTGATTAAATGACACCCAAACTTCTGGGGAAACACGTACATAATGCGTCGTCTCCATACATGAACGCCCCCTTTTTATGACATTACCCGTCTTGTATACGTAAAAAAACCGCCTACGTGAATTCGTAGACGGTTCCATTCATCAAGAACGACTTGTTCCTGTTTTTTGTTCTTCTGTTTCGCTTTCCCAAGCTTCTACATACTCACGACCTGGAAGGTTTTCTACCGAGTCGACATAGAAGACCGGATCTTGTCCTGCTCGACGCTGTGACAAGTAGTCGTCAAGAACGGCTCGAGCCACTTTCGCCAAGCGGAAGATTGCGTACAAGTTGACGAGTGCCATGAGGCCCATGAACACATCAGCGATCGACCAGACGAGCCCTGCAGAGCGGACCGCACCAAACAAGACCATTCCGACAACACCGATGCGATAGAGCGTGACATAGATTTTTTTGTCCGAGATGAACTGAATGTTCGTCTCGCCATAGTAGTAGTTACCAAGAATCGAGCTGAAAGCGAACAAGAAGATCGCAATCGTCAAGAACGATGTCGCGACCGAACCGACTTCTGCTGTCAATGCCGCTTGCGTCAATTCGACACCACCGAACGATTCTGAACCGGCAACACCTGAAATCAAAATGATCATTGCTGTCGACGTACAAACGAGCAATGTGTCCACGAATACGCTGAACGATTGAATCAACCCTTGTTTAACAGGGTGTGATACTTCCGCTGTCGCAGCGGCGTTCGGCGCAGAACCCATACCTGCTTCGTTCGAGAAGAGACCACGACGAATCCCTTGGAGTACCATCGCACCGATTGCACCACCGAAGAGTTGCTCGATTCCAAGAACTCCTTCTGAGAAGATGAGGCTGAAGACGTCTGGTAAGAGGGATACGTTTGTCACCATAATCCAAATCGCGAGTAAAATATAGCCACCCGCCATGACTGGAACGATGATACTCGACAAGAGCGCAATCGATTGAATCCCACCGAATACGACAACTGCCGTAATGATGGCGAGGACAACCCCGACGACTGTCGTGCTGATGCCGAATTGATTACTCACAGAAAGTGAAATCGTGTTCGACTGAACAGAGTTGAACGCGAATCCGAATGAGAACGTGATTAAAATCGCGAACAAGACACCGAGCCAACGTTGACCGAGCGCACGCTCCATATAGTAAGCCGGACCTCCGCGCCATGTGCGTCCGTCACGAATCTTATACACTTGTGCCAATGTACTTTCGACAAATGCAGATGCCGCTCCAATCAAAGCGATGAGCCACATCCAAAAGACCGCCCCTGGGCCACCTAGCGCAATCGCTGTCGCCACACCGGCAATGTTCCCTGTGCCGACACGTGCTGCCGTCCCGATCGCGAACGCTTGGAACGAAGACACTTGACCTTTCTCACGCGTCGTTCCTTCTTTGAACAAAAGGCGGAACATCTCAGGAATCATTCGGAACTGAACGAAGCCCATACGAATCGTGAAATAAATACCCAATGCGACAAGAACAACGATGAGCACTTGCGACCATAACAAATCGTTCGCCTGTGAAACGAGATTCTCTACAAATTTCTCCATACTAATCCTCCATCATTCTAAAAATCTCAACAGAAAAAGTCATGTTAACTTTTTTAACATGACTAGAATTATAGGTAAATTATACGAAAATTGCAATATTAATTCGTTTTCTTGTATATAAGAACTCCCTTCGAATCACGTCTCACCAACAAAAAAAAACGAATCGGATTGCCGATCGCAACCCGATTCGTTATACAGTTTCATTTAGATAAAGAGGTTTAAGTTGCCGCCCTCTGCTGCACCGAGATACGCCGCAACACCACCGAGGTCGACCCCATCAATCAACTCTTCTTCTTTGATGCCCATGACGTCCATTGACATCGTGCAGGCTACCATTTTTACGCCTGCCTCTTGAGCTGACTTGATCATTTCTTCGACAGAAGGAACATTCTTGTCGCTCATGACCTTCTTCATCATTTTTTGACCGACACCACCGAAGTTCATGTTCGAGAGTGGAAGTTCACCAGCATGTCCTGGCATCATCATACCGAACATTTTCTCAAGACCTTGTTTCTTCACTTCAGGTGCATCTGGCTTACGGATGACGTTGAGTCCCCAGAATGTGAAGAACATTGTTACTTCTTTCCCCATCGCTGCAGCACCTTGCGCAATGATCAGAGATGCGAGCGCACGGTCGAGGTCACCGCTGAAGACGACCATCGACGCGCCGTCTCCAGCTGGAGTGCCCGCTTGTGGCGCAGCCGGACCTTGTCCTTTTTGAAGGATGGCTTCGACACGTCCGTTGACGAATTGTTTCGAGACGAGTTTGTTACCTGTCTTCTTCGCCCACGCTTCGATATCGGCGAAGAACCCTGGGTCACTTGCGAGGACACGAAGTGTTTCGCCTTCTCCGAGTTCTGCAACTTTCTTATTCACTTCTAAAATTGGTCCCGGGCATTGTAGACCACATGTGTCTAACATGACCGCTTCACCGATTGGTGCGTTCGTCATTTGTGTTGGCTCCTCTTCTACAACGGTAGCCGCTGTTTCATTTGATGTGTTCGCTTCTTCAAGCGCCTCGAAATCACGATTGATTTGTGACCATGTTTTATAGCCACCGCTCAAGTTTTTCACCTTGAAGCCATTTTGACGCAAGATGCGTGATGCGAGATATCCACGAAGACCGACTTGGCACGTCACATAAATCGTTTCGTTTCGGTCATAGTTGTCTAAGTTTTCACGTAATGAGTTGAGTGGGACGTTGATCGATCCTGGAATCTTCCCAAGTTCATGTTCTGATTCGTCACGAACGTCAAGTAACGTCGCTCCGTTCTTCACGAGCTCATCGATTTCATCCCAATGCACGACTTCGTTATCACCGAGTACGACGTTAGAAGCGACATACCCAATCATGTTGACTGGATCTTTCGCCGAGCTGAACGGTGGTGCGTAACTGAGTTCGAGATCAGGAAGGTCGAGGACCGTCAAACCGCCTTTCATCGCTGTCGCAATGACATCGATTCGCTTGTCGACTCCGTTGATCCCGACACCTTGTGCACCGTAAATCTCACCTGTCGTTGGGTGGAATAAGAGTTTGAGTGACACCGGTGTCGACCCTGGATAGTATCCGGCATGCGAGCCTGGATGCACGTGAACGGCTTCATACGTCTTACCAGCCGCTTTTAAACGTTTCTCGTTCCAACCAGTCGATGCGACCGTCATATCAAACACTTTCGCGATTCCCGTTCCCATCGTTCCATTATATTTCACGTCACGGCCATTGATGATGTCAGCAACGAGACGACCTTGACGGTTCGCTGGCCATGCGAGTGGGACGACAGTCGGCTCTTGGAAGACATAGTCGAGTACTTCGACCGCATCCCCAATCGCGTAAATCGATGGATCAGATGTCATCATTTTTTCGTTTACACGAATCGCACCGCGCGTACCTGTTTCAAGTCCCGCTTCACGCGCAATCGTCGACTCTGGTGTGACCCCGATCGACATGATGACCATGTCTGTATCGATGACACGACCACTCGTCAAATGAACTTTCTTCCCTTTTTCAGAGAATGAAGAAACGCCATCTGACAATTGAAGTTCGACGCCGTGAAGACGTAAATGTTCATGAATCGGTGCGACCATCTCACGGTCGAGTGGTGTCATGACTTGGTCCGCCATCTCGACGAGGGTGACGTCAACGCCACGCTCACGTAGGTTTTCTGCCATCTCAATCCCGATGAAGCCCCCACCAATTACAGTCGCGTGTTTTGGTGCTTTGTCATCGACATAGCCACGGATTTTATCTGTATCCGGAATGTTACGAAGTGTGAAGATGTCTTCTGCCTCGTCGATTCCAGGGATGTTTGGTCGAATCGGTTTCGCTCCTGGTGAAAGAATGAGAACATCGTATGACTCATCGTACGTTTCGCCTGTTTGAACATGCTTCACCGTCACTGTTTTCTCGTCTCGGTTAATTTGAACCACTTCCGTCAGATTACGGATATCGAGTTGAAAACGTTTGTTCATCCCTTCAACCGTTTGGACGAGCAATTTTTGACGATCTTGAATGACGTCCCCGATGTAATATGGAAGACCACAGTTTGCGAATGAGAGGTACTCCCCACGGTCGAACATGACGATTTGATTTTCTTCATTTAAGCGACGAAGACGCGCTGCTGCAGATGCACCACCCGCTACTCCACCGACGATTACGATCTTTTTACTCATTGTCCATTTCCTCCTCTGACGACTTCTCCTGGCCAACTCATCAAGCCATCTTCTATATTGACCACTTTATAGCCTTTTGCCTCCATTTGCCAAGTCGCTTGCGTGCTGCGTGCACCAGAGCGGCAAAGAACGACATATTCTTCAGCAGGGTCAAGAGTATCAATCCATGTTGTCATTTCTGATAACGGATAGTTTTTGGCACCTTCGATATGCGCTTCTTGAAACTCGTCGCGTTCACGAACGTCGACAATGTTTACAGGCACTTCAAAATCCATTTGACGTTTTAAAGCAGATGCTTTCATCATTAATCTACCTTTCTATTTTCGATTCCATCTATACCATTCGGCTTGGTAGCTGGCGCTCAATAAAGTTTGTGATTTATTGAACATTTCGCTTCCACGTCATTAATATACCCCCTTAGGTATTCAAATGCAAGAAATAAGTTTGACGAAATGTAGAATTTTTCATCACACCTTCATAAAGTAGTTGATGCTCGACACATACTCCCCCATGTATTAAGATGAGCCTACATAAGAAATAGTTGGGTAACTGAACAATTTTTACTATAGAGGTGAAAGATATGGAACCGTATGTATACGATGCGAAAGTATTGAATCGCATGAAACGAGTGGAAGGACAAATTCGTGCCATCATCCGCATGATGGAAGAAGGCAAGGAGTGTCGTGATGTGGTGACACAACTGAGCGCAGCACGTTCTGCACTCGACCGCGCCTCGACGATTATCGTGGCCAAGAACTTAGAACAATGCATCATCACAGCGCAAGCGGATGGCGAAGATACGTCAGAAACGGTCGAAGAAGCCATTAAAATGTTGATGAAACGCTAGTTCCCCTTGCTTTCCCCGTCCAAATGGGGGAAAGTTAGAGTAACGACTTACTAAGGGGGATTTCCTTGTGAACTTCGAAGAAAAAGTAGAATCATTTAGAGCGCTCGCCGCTGAACGCAACATGACGTTCAAAGAGAGCGACACTGAAACGCACGTCACGTTTTTGACGCGTGAAACAACAAAATCCGGGGCTCAGCCCGTTATGATTATCGCTTTTAACAAAAAGACGACAGACGCTGAGTTATACGCTGCGACCGTCACGCACGTCCCAGACTATGTAGAAGACTTACCGATTCTAAATGCCTTGAACGAGTTCAACCAGGAGTTCAAGTACTTCCGTTGCGTACTCGACAGCGATCGTGATGTCACACTCGCATCAACACTCGACCTCGATCTCGGTTTCTCACCAGAGATTATCTTGCAACATTCATTCATGATGTTCCAAGCGGCCGATGAAGTGAACGAGTACATGCAAAAACTGTACACACAAGTACAATAATGAAAAGCCGTCCGGAACATTTCCGGGCGGCTTTTTTGAAACATCTTTTTACTCCAGCTCGTATGGTTGACCAAGGAGGCGATTCGATATGACACGTTATGAACGATATGTAGAGGCGTTAGACGCCATCAAGGAAACGACGAAGTGGGAACTGACGGATGACTTCCGACGCTTGATGGCCATTCATTATGCGATTCACGACACCCCATTCGAGGCATCTCGATTTTCGAACGCACGCGATACATTGAAACAAAAAACGAAGATGTTTTCAAAGTTTAGGGGCATTCAAAACCTCGTCTGGCTCTCTTTTCTCGATGCCAAATATGAAGACATCGGGACCGCAATCGACGAGGTCCTTCGACTTGATACGTTACTCGACCGAAAGCATTTCCGCTTCAGTTCATTACGACCTTTTTTAGCGAATCAACTGATCAATGTAGAGGAACCTGAACGACGACTCGATGAAGCGACTGACTTATATCAAACGTTCAAACAACATCATCCCTGGTTGACGAGCGAGGAAGACTTATTATCGGCACTCGTGCTCGTTCAAGCCTTTGACGACGTCATCGATTTAAACGAACGGATCGAGCAGCATTATACGTTATTGAAAGATCGGCTACCGAAATCGAACGAACTGCAACTCGTCTCGCATCTTTTGACATTCAGCGAGTCTGAACCAGAAGAAGCGGTCTCTCGACTGCTGGCATGGAAATCGCAGTTAGACGACATCCAACTATCCATTCGCCGTGAGCAGTTACCGGCGCTCGCTTTGCTGAGCATTGTCTCGGAACCGAATGCGGATGCCGTGCACGCCATTCAGGAAATCGTGAATGCCGAAAAGGACAAGCAGCGCTGGTTCAACACACATAGCGTGCTTGTCGCACTTCAACTCGTAGCTGCCGACCACATCACGGGAGAGGCGAATGATTTGTTGCTACACGGGACCTTCGCCCACTTGCTGGCGATGCAACAAGCAATGACCGCTGCGACAACTGCCGCCGTCATTGCCAGTACTTCTTCGTCTACGAACTAAATCAGAAGATAGGTCGTAAGACACGTCAGTACGAATATAGAGTTCGCAATTTCCAAGATTCCAATCTTCATGATTGGGATTTTTTTGCCGTAAAACCAAACAGCGCGTATCAGGCTCGGTGCATAAGCCAATGCGAGTAGAGGATATCCAAGTGTAATAAACACGATGATTAGTAACATATGATATCCCCAAGAAAGATTTCGGTACATGATGCTCTTCTTTTCCCGAATCATCGTCTTGACGAAAAAGATGCTTCCCAGGAAATAGAGGTATGGTAAAACGAATACCCATATAATCGTTTCATCAAAGATGTGTGCCCCGTGGTAATAACTCGCCATTCCTCCGATACAGAATGACGTGACGGCACTGACGTCGTTCCACACGTTCCGCTCATCTTTGATTTTGGCAAAGTAGGCGTTCACGAGACCGAATGGAATCATCGCGAAAGCGAACCAGATGAGACGCGTTTGCACCCATAAAACAGGAATGATAGCTAAGGTAGCAATCATCAGATAAATCATCACTGTGCGTAAAAGCTCACGCGATTTCTTTCGCTGTTTGATGTATTGGAATAAAAAAAACGTACCCATATAGACAAATAGCCACGCGATGGCAAAAGGTATATGTGTCCACCTCCATCCTCCAGCCGTTCCTCCAAGAACGAACGGTAAAATGAGCATCGACCATGCTCCATGTTGTGTTGGAATCATCCATTTCATCACACTTCACTCCTTCATTCATCAGTGTAATGGATGGTGATAGCATACGCTGTGAGATTTGCCACAGATAATAAAAAAGAAAAATAGGTAGCCTCAGCCACCTATTTCATCACATTGCCTGTTTCTTACGTTTCACATAGTTTGTCGCGTACACAACGCCAATGACAGATAACGTTAAGATTGCAAAACTATTCATTAACGTCTTGAACGTATGCAATCCTTCAATGTTATTTATCACCATCACTGCCATTAGCAACACGAGAATACTAAAGTTTACGAGATTTCGATTTTTCATAAGATGCACCTCTCATTTCTAATCATCCTTTATGATATCATCTCCAGTGAACAAAAAGTTATTTTTTGTATGTTTTAACCAAATCTATCATTTATACTAAGTTTACAAATTGTTCAGTGAGGTGAACGTTGATCATGTCTTTACTACCACAAGACCGAAAAGGCCGATTCATTTTTAAAGGCATCCTTGGTATAAGTTTCATTCTACTCTTAATCGGTCGAAGCGAAGTCCCTTTGCCGATTCACGCAACGACTTCTTTTGTCCCATTCGAGATTCATCTTCCTACGCACCTCCCTTTTGTCGCTGAGACCGAATATGCACATCTGGTCAGCCTAGGGCGGGTCGAACTCGTCTATGAAAATGAAAAGGAGTCTATGAGCATATGGGCGACTACGGAACTCGGATGGCACCATGTCGAAGAGTGGGAACGGTACGCACAAACCGTTCAAGGTTCGCCTGTCTACCTCAATGAGTCCGATGAACTCACTATTCTCAGCTGGCAACGAGATGGCGTCGAATACGCAATCGACTACAGCGGACATCAACTTTCGAAGCAGGATTTGTTTGACGTCGCGGCTTCGATGAACTAAAAAAAAACGATCTCACGCGAGATCGTTTTTTGGTGTCCAATTTGGTACGACAGGTGTCGCTTTCGGCTCATCGACGACAAGCATCTTGGTGACGACCCGTCCGGCGATTGACACCGCGACGAGCGTATACAATGCGTTCGATAATGGTAAATAAATGAGTGAAATCCCAAGGACGATCACATCAAAGACAATTAAAATCGTACCGACCGACACGCCTGTCCATTTCGATAATCCGAGGGCGAATAAGTCGTCGCCACCGGTCGCTCCGCCTGACTTCAAGACGAGACCGAGACCATATCCGGTCAATATCCCACTCGCGATGGCAGCGAATAACGTCGCTGGCCATACTTGAATATCAAACGTGAGCAAATCGAGACGGTCCCACATCGCATAACTGAGCGATAAGGACGAAGCGGCTAGCACCGCCTGCCCGACAAAACGCCATCCTTTCCACCACAATGCGATGATAAAAAATGGGACGTCGAGCACGATCATCGAGATCGCCGGGTCGATATCAAATAGATAGCGACCGAGTAGCGATAACCCGACGAATCCACCTTCCGCCAAACCAAACTGTTCATTCAAATAATAATAACCGAACGCCATGATCAGCGTTCCGAGCACTATGGTAGCAACTCGTTTCATTCCGATTGTCCTCCCCGTTCTTGACGGAGAGGAGGATCCTCAGTCGTAGCTGCGGTTCCATCTGTTCCATCTCCGATCTTCCGTTTGTTGATTGATACACGTCATGGTGATCATTCAACGCTAGAAGTCCGGAAGTTGGAACAGAGGCCACGTCCTCTCGGTGTCCATAAAGACCTTCCTTTCTCAAATTGCGCGTAATCTTGTACGTAGTTTACCACACATTTTGATTCAGTTCATGAATTTTACTTTTAGTGCATGTTACGTTTCGGTAAATCTTTCTTTCCGAACCACCACCAGTTCCAATCCCCAAACAGTTTCATAAGGGATGGAACGAGCAGGATCCGGATGATGGTCGCATCGATAAAGATGGCGAGGGCGATCCCGACACCGAGCTGTTTAATCGGGCTGACACCCGTAAAGGCAAACGCACCGGTCACGACAATCATGATGATGGCAGCCGAGGTAATGATCTTACTCGTTTTCGCCAGTCCCATCTCTGTCGCATAGTCGTTGTCACCTGTCTCTCGGTAGTATTCCTCGATTCGTGAAACGAGAAACACCTCATAGTCCATCGACAATCCGAAGACGAGTGAGAAGATGAAGACCGGTGTCAAAATACTGATGGTCTCCGCGTCATATACATAACCGGATTCGAAGATGATGACGAGTAAGCCGAACGTTGCTCCGAGACCGAGTACATTCATGAGAATGGCTTTGATTGGAATCAAGATGGATCGGAATGCCCACATGAGGATGAAGAACGTCGCCAAAATGACGGTGATCACTGCATATGGGATGCTGTCGTAAATCTCATCATAAATCTCTTCGTTAAAAGCAGCCGGTCCACCGACCTCAAATCCTTGATCTCGCCAATCGCGGACAAATGCCTGTGCTTCCTTGTCACTCGGTGGTACATCGAAACTCACGTTGACGAGGGCGAGATCCGTATTTCCATCAAGCGTGACGAGACGTTCAAGCGGAGCGAGTTGTTCTGGGGCCGCCTCCACGAGTTGCGTGAACGCTTCAGGCGTCAAACCTGACGTTGTCAAAAAGGTCGAGACGTTATCGACAATCCCTACTTCGTTTAACTCGTCCTTGAGCGTTGTCAGTTCTTCTAAAATCATCGGGTCCGTCAAATCATTCGCTTCGAACAAAATGACCGCATCGGTTGAGTTTTCTCCGAACACTTCGTCAAATCGCTCAAGTGCCGCCCGTGATTCATACGAAGTCGGGAGCGCATCTGCGTCCGGAATGTTCAGCTCTAAGTCACGGACGAACCAAAGGCTCGGTAGCAGTAACAATAACGCAACGAGCGTCATCGTCACAGGTCGCTTCATGACGAAGCGGGCAAGCTTTTGCCAGCGTTTTTCTGACTTCGTTTCGTCAGACTTGATGATCCGCCCTTTATTCAAAGCGTCCCCTACTAAGTAAAGAGATGAGGGCAAGAGTGTCAGTGCGGACAAAACAGCCCCTGCAACAGCAATGAGCGCACCGAGTGCGACTGCCTGGAAGACATCGACCTGGATAAAGAGTAGACCGGCCAATCCGACAAAGACACATAATCCAGAGAAGAGGATTGAGCGTCCTGCCGTCGCCACCGTTCGGACGATAGCTTCTTCTCTCGATTGCCCACGCGTCAACTCTTCACGGTAACGATTGACGAGGAGCAATGAGAAATCGATCCCTAGCGCAATGGCAATCATCGCCACGGCGTTCAAAACGAATATGGATAATTCCATGTTTTGCGCAAAAAAGAATAGAGAGCCTGCCGCTACTATGAACGTGATGAGTCCGACGAGCAACGGCATGAGTGCCGCGAGCGGCGTTCCGAAAACAAGTAACAATACGATGAGAGCAACCGGAATCCCAATCAATTCTGCCCGAATCAAGTCATTTTTCGACGCCTCGTTCAAGTCGTCTGCAAATACCGGTTCCCCAGTCAACCGCACTTCTGTATCTGTGTCTGTGATCAGGGCGTCACGAACCGCCTCAATCGAAGATTCGGCTGCTTCATAGTCTTCAAATTCAAGCACAAAGTACGAGACGTCGCCTGAACGAGCATCTGGATTCTCTGACGGCGTAATGACACCATCAATCGACCGAATTGCCTCGAACCGTTGCTGTTGTTCGTCCATGACCGTTTCTATTTCTCCGCCTTCAAACAAGACGATCATCGAGGCACCGGCACGGTCGAACCGTTCATTCAACGTATCTTCTACTTGTTGGAATCGCCCGTCTTGAATCGCGAAGCCGTTTCCTCTCAACTCACCCGGGAGCTGCAGCCCAAAATAGACCGACCCTGCGAGTAAAATCGTCCAAATGAGTAGTACTCCATATCGAAAGCGAACCAACTGTCTACCTAACCATTCCATCTTTGTCACTCCTCCCTGTCTAACCATCTACTTCCCGTTTCTCTCTTCATTCATCATCACTTCACAAAAAATTCCTGAACCTGTTTCGGTTCAGGATTCTTGTCGTTCAAAGACTTGAAGCCAACTATGGCAAAATCGTGGTGGTGCGGATAAGACGACGAGTCGGTCTCCTCGGTCATCTAACAGCATGACCTTCAGCAATTGATTGTCCGCACACACAGTCGAACAAAACAGTTCTTCTTCTCGACGAAACAGTTGGAACGCTTCGGTCGAAGTGATTGCCGTCGTTTCGCCGACTTGATCGAGGATGACCGTATCACGGTCCCCTTTATACGGAATACGCCAGTGTTCATTCGTTTTCACATTCTCCACTAAAAAGTGATGTGTGTTTTCATCAAATAAGGTCACACATGTTTCAGGTGTGAATCGTTCAAAATCATACGTCCCTTGATATGCCAGCTCGATGATGTTCCCAAAGAGCGGAACTTCTTCGTAGCGACTATATCGAAACGTATGATCGTGGAGATTCAAAGCCACGACATCCGATTCGGCTGAATATAAGAAGATGTCATCGCCTTGCCAATAGTGCAAATTGCTAAACCAGTCACCGTTAAAACGTTGTGGAATCGCATGCGTCTCCATCTGTCCTTTTTGTAAATCAATGACTCCGTAAAGTCCTTTTTCTCGGAACCATGCCACGGCACGCGTCGCATTCGGATCCACATATAGGGCGCACGGTGTCCAAGCCCAGTCAATCTCCCAGCGAATTTGGGACGACTCGTCAAAGAACAAAAATCCGGTTTGCGCCAAGTACAACATCCAACCTTCACCGACACGTTCTAACCATTCGATCGTTTGATGAAATTGAAAGTCTGCTGTTTGTTTGTACATTTGATCACTTCCTAATTTCAGCTTAGCAACGACCGAAGCGAAATTCGATTTTGAATGTGTTCGTTCAACACATTTTCGATTTTCCTGTATACTGTCGGTATAGATGAATGGTTCAGAAAGGAGTATACCGATGCGCCCATTACAATTATCACCAGAGACCGCGGTTGAGCTTGCGAAAAAGTTGAACGTCCCGCTCGAAGAATTGATGCATATGCCAAAGCATATTCTCGTTCAAAAAATGATGCAACTCGAGGCATCTCAAACAGAGGAAGACACACCAAAGGAGACGGATTAACGTCTCCTTTTTGGTTACTGTTCTTTACGTTTTCGTTTTTTCGATACGTACCAGAGACCACCGAGCACGGCGAGTGCAGCACCTCCGGCAACAGCGTATTTGCTGTAGTCCGGACGACGCTCCGTCACCACGAGTGTCGATAGTGGTGCGACTGTCAGATGACGGTCTTCAATTTGACGCGGCGCCGTCAGATTGACGGTATGGTCTTCCACGTTTACTTCAAACTTACCGGACGGAAGTTTGATCTCGACCGCTTCCTCTAACGCGTTATGATACACGACATGTCGTTCTACATACCCTTCGACGTGGCGGCTCAACTCGAATGCGATCACGCCTTCTTCTTCATCGAAGAAACGTAAGTGTTTTCGAATCTGTTCCGTGTTCTCGAGTCGGAAGAGCGGATACTGTTTCCGCAGGCGCAAGAGACCTTTCACATATTCCACACTCGGCGCTTCTTGTTCTGCACGTGTCCAGTCGACACGGTTGACGACCTCACCTGAGTTAAAGCTGTTCTCGTCTCCATCCTTTGTCCGGAAGAACTCTTGCCCACTATGGAGGAACGGAATCCCTTGTCCGAGAAGCACGATTGATGTCGCCAAACGATGGCGGCGACGGCGTGTCGTCTCATCATCTTCTGGGTTCGTCACGGACAACTTGTCCCAAAGCGTCAAGTTATCGTGACATTCGACATAGTTGACGACCTGGTTCGGTTCATCGGCAAAACTTTGGCTCGTAATCCCGCCAGCGATTCCCCTTTTCACGTCAGCCGTCATGTCTGTGTTGCCGCTCACCCAGCCTGGTAAGTCCTCGATGAAAACGTCTCCACGGACACCGTCACGAATCCCATCGTTAAATTGCGCGATTCGTGGCATCTTATGCGCATTGTGTTGATTCGCTTTTTTACGGACCGGGAGTGGTGTGTCTAAATCCCAACCCTCTCCGATGACCAGAATGGATGGGTCGACGCGGTCAAGCGCCTTCCGAATTTGATTCATCGTCTTCACATCATGTAATCCCATCAAGTCGAAACGGAATCCGTCAATCATGAATTCCTTCGCCCAATATGTGACACATTCGACCATGAGCTTACGCATCATCGCACGCTCAGATGCCGTGTCATTCCCACATGCTGAACCGTCTGCGAGTGTTCCGTCCTCATTTAGTCGATAGTAATAATCCGGGACGAATTGACCGAGCGGTGTCGTCAACGCATCGTACGTATGGTTGAAGACGACGTCCATGATGACACGGATGCCTCGATCGTGGAGGGCTTGAATCATCGCTTTTAGTTCAATGATTCGTGTCGCCGGATCGTCTGCTGACGAAGCGTATGATCCTTCGACGGCAAAGTAATGCACCGGATCATATCCCCAGTTATAGTTATCCTCGCTCTCGCGTGATTCGTTCACCGACCCATAGTCAAAGAATGGCATCAATTGAAGATGTGTGATACCGAGCGATGTGATGTAATCGAGTCCGGTCGGGTAACCGCTCGTGGTCGTCGTCCCCGTCTCGGTCATGCCTAAGAACTTCCCACGATGTGTGGCCCCGCTCTCCGGATGACTCGTCAAATCACGAACGTGCGCTTCATAAATGACCGCTTCTTGTGAAGAATTGAATAGCGGACGTTCTTTAATCCAATGGTCCGGGTTCAAGGATGCCGGATCAAGCAGACATCCACGCTTCCCATTCACTCCGACGACTTTTGCATAAGGGTCGAGTGATTCTACTTTCTTCCCATCAATCATTGCTTCAAATACATAAAATTGACCTTCGAACAGGGCGCGGTCGAGTTCAATGACCCAAGTCCCCTTCTCAGCCGGTTCGAGCTCGAGTCGTTCAAACTTACGTGCACGGGCTGTGCGATATAACTTGACCGACATTTGTTCCGCTACCGGAGACCAGACACGTAGTCGAATCTGTTCCCCTTTAAACGTCACCCCAAGGTCTTTCCCGTGATAGGCAACGTGATCTAAGTCTGCATGTGTATGTTGATCCATTGTACGTTCCATCTCTTCACTCCTTCACTGCTTCAAATCTGCTATCATTATAACAAAACCACACAAAGGATGGATGAAACATGGCAAAAGACAATTCTTTCGATATCGTGTCCGAAATGAATCTTGAAGAAGTGAAGAACGCGATTCAAATCGCGGAGAAGGAAATTTTGAACCGTTACGACTTTAAAGGGTCGAAAAGTGAGATGTCGCTCGACAACGGCGACCTCGTCCTCATCTCGGATGACGACTACAAACTCGAGCAATTGAAAGACGTCTTAATCACGAAGTTGATCAAGCGTGGCGTCCCGACAAAAAACCTCGACTATCAAAAAGTAGAGAACGCACTCGGCGGCACGGTTCGCCAACGTGTGAAATTGAAGAGCGGGATCGACAAAGATGACGCGAAAAAAATCAACAACGCCATCAAGGAATCAAAACTTAAAGTCAAATCGCAAATTCAAGACGACCAAATCCGAGTGACGGGGAAATCGCGTGACGATCTTCAAGCTGTGATGCAGCTCGTTCGTGAGCTTGAGTTGTCTGTCGACGCCCAATTCACGAACTTCCGATGAAACTCGCAATCATCAGTGACCCACACGGTTCGTTTGATGATTTGAAGGCGGTTCTCGATGATGTCCGACGGGAAACCGAGCACATTCTCTGTCTCGGCGACCTGTATGAATGCCACATCGGGAAAAAACGACGTCACGAGCGCTTTCATCATGCGGAAGACGTTGTGACGTATGATCCGAATTACGAAGCATTGCTGACGTTCCCGAGTCTACGTGGTAATCAGGAGGAGCGAATCGACGAGGTGCTCGTCATCGACCATCCCGTAAAAACACGGATTTCCTTATTGCCAGAACAGACGACTCTTGGAGAAGCACGCTTTTTACATGGGCATCAAGTCAAGTGGAACGAAGACTGGGAACCGGTTGTCGAGAAAGGTAAATATCCGCTCGTCTTCATCGGACATAGTCACATTCCCGGGATTTACCGGAAAGGAAAATCCTTGCCGTGGGAAATCGGAATACCGTTCCATTTGAAGAAGAAACGATATGTCATCAACGTCGGTGCCGTCATCTTTGACCGGGAATGGTGTCTCTATGACACGGAAGCCCGAACAGTGACGCGGATGAAAGTATGAGCATAGGAAAAGGACCTCAATTTTTTGAGGTCTTTTCTTCTGTCTTACATTTCTTCCGGAGCTTCGACTCCGAGTAAACGGAGTCCTTCCGTCAATACGAGCGTCACTGCCTTTACAAGCGCGAGACGCGATTGTTTGCCTGCATCTTCTTCTAAAACGCGGACATGACCGTAATACTTGTTGAACGCTTGCGCGAGGTCAAGTACGTAGCGGCTGATGATGGATGGTTCGCGACGTTCATGTGCACGCGTGATGACGTGTGGGAACGCGTTGAGCATCGTGACGACACCCCATGAGTAGTCATCATCTGCACCAGTGAACGGTGAGCCATCATAGTTTCCTTTACGGAGGAGTGAGTTCGCACGGGCATTCGTGTATTGAACGTAAGGTCCTGTCTCCCCTTCAAACTTGAGCATGCTGTCGAGATCGAATTCGATGTTGTTGATGCGTTCGTTCTTCAAGTCGTGGAAGACGACCGCTCCGACACCAACCATGCGTGCAACGTCTTTTGCGTTCGCAAGGTCCGGATTCTTCTGTTCGATGTTCGCTTGTGCTTTTTCGATTGCTTCTTTCAACACTTCCTCAAGAAGAACGATGCGCCCTTTACGTGTCGACATCTTCTTCCCTTCTTGCAAGATCAAGCCGAACGGTACGTGATGCATGCCATCGACGAAGTCGTAGCCGAGCTTACGAAGAACCGAGAAGAGTTGTTTGAAGTGAAGCGCCTGTTCACCACCGACGACATAGTTCGCTTGCACGAAGTTGTACGTCTCATAGCGATAGATCGCTGCTGCCAAGTCGCGTGTCGCGTACAATGTCGCGCCATCTTTCTTCTTGATTAGGCATGGTGGTAAGTTCTCTTCTTCGAGCGAGACGACCATGGCGCCCTCACTTTCGACTAAGAGGTTTTTTTCTTCGAGCATCGCGACGACGCGTCCCATCTTATCATTGTAGAACGCCTCACCATTGAAGCTCTCAAATTTCACACCGAGGAGGTCGTATACTTTTTGGAACTCCTTGAGTGACTCGTCACGGAACCATTGCCAAAGCTCTGTCGCTTCCGCATCGCCGTCTTCAAGCTTCTTGAACCACGCGCGACCTTCGTCTTCGAGTTCTGGTTGTGTCTTCGCTTCTTCATGGAAATGAACATATAATTTCAAGAGTTCTGCGATCGGATTGGCACGTACCGCTTCCTCATCGCCCCACTTCTTATATGCGACCATCAATTTCCCAAACTGTGTACCCCAGTCACCGAGGTGGTTGACGCCGACAACGTCATATCCGTTTTTACGTGCGATTTGGTTGATCGCATTCCCGATCACCGTCGAACGTAAGTGACCCATCGAGAACGGCTTCGCAATGTTTGGTGACGAGAAGTCCGTCACAATCGTTTCATTGCGTGTTGCGTGTGTCGCGTACTCTGACTTTTCATCGAGCACCGTGTTGATGATTTCTTTTGACACGACGTCACGGCTCAAGAAGACGTTGACGTAAGGTCCTGCCGCCTCGACTTTTGTGAACAGTTCATCGTTCAAGTCATTCGCGATGTCTGTCGCAATCATGACAGGTGCTTTACGGTAGGCTTTCGCCAATTGGAAACATGGGAACGCGAGGTCACCGTGCGCCTCGTGTTTTGGCTTCTCAATCAATGCTTCAATCTGGTCAATCGTGAGCTCGTCTCCGATGACACGTGATAACGCTTCTGCGTACTTGCGTTCATAACTCATTTGTATGTCCTCCTTCTTCGTATCACAACTCATAAAAAAAACGCCCTTTGCATAGATGCAAAGAGACGGGAATTCCCGCGGTACCACTCTTCTTGCCTGCATGACGCAGACCGCTTTATGGTGATAACGGTTCCCTCCGGCTATGCCTACTCTCGTTTCGGATAGCATCTCAAAAGTGCGTTTCGCGACGTTTGTCAGCCTAGGCTCTCACCAATCCCCAGGTCGCTTTGTTGACTAAACCATCGTTACTCTCTTTTTCATCGACATTCGTCTATGCGGTTGAAAAGCAATTTCATTATAGAGGATATTCCGTGTATACTCAATGCTAGAATTCAAGCATCATTGGATAGAAGCAGGACTCACACGAAATCGTGACGAATCTTTACTATTAGATCTTGAATGTCCCATGCTAGGAGGGAACACATGAACCACTTTCGTAAGATGTCCGTGCTCGGTTGGAGTATATGGAGTGCCCTGTTCATCTTCACCATCGCATTATTTGCATTGGATATCCTACACGCCCCAACAATCGATTCGTTGTCGTTTATTTTAATTTCGTTGCTTGTCATCATTTTTCAACTCGACTCGATCGAAGTCAAAGGTGTGTACTTCACATTTTCTGAAAGTATCGTTTTAATCTTATTTTTATTCTTTGGATTTGAAACAGCACTCATCGTCAACCAAATCGGGTTGTTCGTCTTTCAATTCGCCAACTTGAAACCGAAAGTCGCCATCCGTCGCTTCCGCTTCACGTATCCGTGGAATGCTATTACGGCGTACTTAGAGATTGTCATACCGGCAGCTGTCTATCTCGCCCTCGGTGGGGAGACCGGTCTCGACTTTTATTCGCAAGATTCGTTCGTGCCGCTTGCTGGATTATTCCTTGCCATCTTCTTAAACACGGTGTTCCAAAAATATCAGGTGAGATGGTGGTTCCGCGTCGACATCGCATTGAGCGACTTTATGAAAATCGCCTTCTACACGTACGTCGTCAGTTTAATTTTCATCTTAGCGGCAGCGTTTTTCCGAGAGACCAACTTACTCGTCGTCAGTAGCATCGCCGCTGCGTTGACGTTCTTCATAAAGCGGCTCCTCATTCAAAAAGAGCGGCAAGATGCTTTTAAATCCTTGATTGAGCAATACGATGAAGCGAAAGAGGCCGTTTCTTTGTCACAGAGCGAGGCACAAGCTATCGAAGTGTTTTTAAGTCAATGCGAACAGCTGAATCATTATGATGAAGGGTATGTCGAGTTTAAATTGTTTGAACGCACCCTCTACTTTGATTTGAAGACACGACAACCCATCGATCGACCCATCGTCTTTACGTTGCTTGACATGAGTCAGCCAATCGAGCAAGTCCTCGACTATGAAATGCGCTTTGAATGGGATACTTCCCTTTCTGATGCTTTCCACGACGATTACCACAGCTTCGTTTCTGTTCGTTCGGAGGAAATCGAAGAGATTCGTACATGGATTGTCATGACGGGAG